>JANMTB010000207.1:0-17842 GCA_031390045.1 Polaromonas sp. | reverse complement strand
TCTGCTGCAAATCTTCTCACAAACCCAACTCGGCCCTGTGTTTTTTGAGTTCATTCAACGCAAGGGAGACGAAGGCTTTGGTGAGGGGAATTTCAAAGCGCTGTTTGAATCGCTAGAGCGAGATCAAATCAAACGCGGCGCGCTTGATTTGGATTCAAGCAGTTCAAAATAATTGCTATATTTTAAATAGCAGCTAAGTCAATAAATACGCCGGCTAGAGGCATATTTACCACCTATAAAAGTAATTTAAATTAGCTTGACGCCGGTTTTAGATTGCAGCTCTTCCAGCGTCACGCCATCAGCGAGTTCAACTACTTTGAGGCCAGCGTCCGTCACATCCATCACCGCCAAGTCGGTGATGATGCGGTCGACAACCCCCAAGCCTGTCAACGGCAAGGTGCAGCTTGGCAGTATCTTCAAATCAACCGTTCCGTCTTTTTTCTTCGCAACGTGCTCCATCAGCACGATCACGCGCTTGACGCCAGCGACCAGATCCATCGCACCGCCCATGCCTTTGATCATCTTGCCGGGAATCATCCAATTCGCCAGATCACCCTTCTCGCTGACCTGCATCGCGCCCAAAATGCTGAGGTTGATTTTGCCGCCGCGAATCATGGCGAAGCTTTCGTGGCTGCCAAAAATCGATGAACCTTTGATGGTGGTCACCGTTTGTTTACCGGCGTTGATCAAGTCTGCATCCACTTGGTCTTCGGTCGGGAAAGCGCCGATGCCCATCATGCCGTTTTCCGATTGCAGCCAGACTTCAATGTCTTTTGGGACAAAGTTTGCCACCAGCGTGGGGATGCCGATACCCAAGTTGACATAAAAACCGTCTTGCAACTCTTGCGCTGCACGTGCAGCCATTTGATCTTGTGTCCAAGCCATGATTACGCCCCTACCTTGTCAGTTTTTGTTTCAGTGATGGTGCGTTTTTCAATGCGCTTTTCAGGCGTCGCGTTCAACACAATGCGGTGCACATAGATGCCAGGTAAGTGAATGTCGTCTGGTGCAAGTTCGCCCGTTTCAACGATCTTTTCCACCTCGACGATGCAAATCTTGCCGGCCATGGCTGCTGCAGGGTTGAAATTGCGGGCAGTTAAGTTGAAACGCAGATTGCCTGATTTGTCAGCCACATGCGCTTTGACCAAAGCCACATCAGGATTCAACGCACGCTCCATCACAAAGGTTTCTTTCACGCCATCCACTTCAAATTCTCGCAGCTCTTTGCCTTCTGCCACCAGCGTGCCCACGCCGGTTTTGGTAAAAAAAGCTGGAATACCAGCGCCTCCAGCGCGTAGCTTTTCTGCCAAGGTTCCTTGTGGTGTGAACTCCAAAGCCAACTCGCCCGCTAAATATTGGCGCTCAAACTCCTTGTTTTCACCCACGTAACTGGAAATCATTTTTTTGATTTGACGGGTTTCTAACAATTTGCCTAAGCCGAAACCATCGACGCCAGCATTGTTAGAAATGGCTGTGAGGTTTTGTACGCCACTGGCTACCACCGCATCAATCAAAGCCTCAGGAATGCCGCATAGGCCAAAACCACCTACAGCTAATAATTGGTTGTCCTTGATGACGCCTTGCAGCGCGGCTGCCGCGCTTGGGTAAATCTTATTCAAACGAACTCCTAGAGGGAAATTAAAATTAGAAAAATCAACGGCCAGGCAAATACTTTGCGGGATCTACTGGTTTGCCATTGCGGCGTACTTCAAAATGCAGCATCACGCGCTCTGAATCAGAGCTGCCCATGTCTGCGATGCGTTGGCCTTTGCGCACAGTTTGGTCTTCTTTGACCAGCAAGGTTTGGTTGTGTGCGTAAGCCGTGAGGTAGGTTTCGTTGTGCTTCAAAATCACCAAGTTACCATAGCCACGCACAGCGGAGCCTGCGTACACAACTCGACCATCAGCCGATGCATAGACAGGGTCGCCCAACTTGCCGCCGATTTTTAAACCTTTGCTTTTGACATCGTCGTAACCCGAAATCAACGTGCCGCTGCTGGGCCACATCCAAGCGATGTCTTCATCAGGTGTGGCAGATGGCACAGATGCAGAGGGCACAGGCGGTGTAGGCGTCACGGGTGTAGCGACAACTGGTGGCTTGACAACACTGCCTTCTGGCGGAACAACACGCAAGACTTGACCAGTTTCGACTTGATTTGGATTGTCTAAGTTGTTCCATTTGACAATATCGCGCCAATTTTGATTGATGTTTCGGCTGATCTGCATCACCGTGTCGCCCGGTTTGACGGTGTAGTAACCGGGCTTTCCTGCAAACTGCGAATTCGTTAAATTAGGCAGTTGCTTGCTGTCGATGGGGGCTGAAACGGGTGTTTCCGTGCTCGGTTTGCTTGCGGCAAGTGTCGCACCCTGCGTCACTGTGCTGCGGTCTTCTACAGGCGCGCGTGACATAGGTGTAGAGCAACCGCTTAATTGCAGCGCCACAGTTGAAAACACGGCCAAGGTTAAACCATGTGCCAAGCGCTTAAAAGTCTGCGTCTTTTGTATCATCTTTTCCCTAACCTTAATTATTTCACTATAGCTTAAACTTTAATTTTGGTACAAATAAGTACAAATAAGTTCAAGCTAAACCCGATTTTAAAGGCACAAACTGCACCAACTCCAAAACGGTACGTTTAAAACCTGTAACTGTTTTGTCAATCACCACCAATGATTGCTCGTTCAACGCGCCATTTGCGTTACTCGCAGAATTCGTAACAGGTGCAACGATACGCCCGCCGACGGCCAATTGGTCTAACCAAGCTTGCGGAATCGCATCACCCCCAGCTGCGGCGATGATTCCAGTGTACGGCGCGCCTTTAGGAAAACCGAGCATGCCATCACCAAACAGCAAATGCGTATTTTTGATACGAAATGGTCTGAAATTTTCACGCGCTTTTTCGTACAAGCCAGCCACCCGCTCGATGCTATAAACCTCTTGCGCGATGTGGCTCAGCACGGCTGCTTGGTAGCCGCAACCCGTACCAATTTCCAGCACGCGCCCCAATGGACCGGTTTTGCCTTCGAACAACAACTCTATCATCCGCGCCACGACGTTGGGCTTAGATATCGTTTGCCCCCAGCCTATGGGCAGACTGGTATCTTCATAGGCTTGGTTCGCCAATGCTGAATCCACAAACTGATGTCTGTGCGTCGCTTGCATCGCATTCAACACGCGCTGATCTGTGATGCCATGGCTGACCAACTTACCCACCATGCGTGCGCGAAAAGTGCTGGAATCCATGCCCAAGCCGTGCGACACCGCTTGCACGACTGGCAAGGGTCGAACGACCGTACTTGCTTTAGTGGCAGGCACGAAAGTAACAAGCGGCCTTGACACTTGTGTTTTCACACCTTTGCCCCCCGACAAATCCATTTTGGCGGGAAAACTGGGTTTGGCTGCCAGTTTACTATTCATGGTTTCGCAAATAGCGTCGTCTGCTGCGTCCAAACGGCCAAAGCATCATGGTTGGTCAAATCAGTTTTCAGCGGCGTTAGTGTCACATGACCCAACAGCGCAGCATGAAAATCAGTTCCTTCAGAATCATCTTTCGCTGGGCCCGCGCCGCCAATCCAATACATCGTTCTACCGTGTGGTGTCGTTTGCGTAATCACTTTTTCTGCGGCGTGGCGTGCGCCCAAGCGACATACCTTGGTCACTTTGAGTTGGTCAAAAGGCAGGTTCGGCACATTAACATTCAGCAGCCACAGTGGCGCGTTTAAGTTTGATTCACGAAGTTTGATCAAATTCGCCACGATTTCTTTAGCCTTTAATGCCGCCGCATCAATGTGCTCCCAGCCTTTTTTGACCTGTGAAAACGCGATCGCTGGAATCCCAAACAAATAGCCTTCCATCGCCGCACCCACCGTGCCGGAGTAAATGGTGTCGTCACCCATGTTCGCGCCATTGTTGATACCAGAGACCACCATGTCTGGCCGGTAGCCTAGCAAACCCGTCAGCGCAATGTGAACGCAATCAGCAGGTGTGCCATTCACATACCGGAAACCATTAGCCGCAGTTTCTACATGCAAGGGCGAATGCAGCGTCAATGCATTTGATTTGGCGCTGTTGTTCAGCTCAGGCGCGACGACGTCAACATCGGCAATTGTTTTGAGCGCTTCGTAAAGCGCGACCAATCCAGGTGCTTGGTAACCATCGTCGTTTGAAATCAGAATTTTCATAAATATCTAGGGATTTGGTAATTGAAGCGCTTACAAATGCTGTGCAACAGTAATTGTAGGTCTCAATAGTGACAATTTGAGACAAAAACATCAAGCAACCCACTATGATGGCAATATATTTTTAGAAGGAAAATCTTATGCACGCTTGGCTCTGTGAAAACCCGATTGGTATTGACGCTGTTACTTGGAAAGAACTGCCCACGCCGGTTCCTGCCGAAGGGCAAGTTTTAATCAACATCAAAGCTGCCAGTTTGAACTTTCCCGACATTTTGATCGTTCAAAACAAATACCAGCACAAGCCCGCCCTGCCCTTCGTCCCCGGCTCGGAATACGCGGGCGTCATCGAAGCCGTTGGGCCTGGTGTTACGCACCTCAAAGTAGGACAAAACGTGGCTTGTTTGAGTGGCACTGGCGGCTTTGGCACACATACCTTGGCGCCAGCTGCGCTGTGCATGCCCCTACCAGCGGGGTTTTCGCACGTCGACGCAGCAGCATTCATCATGATTTACGCCACGTCTCACCACGCTTTAGTTGACCGCGCCTTACTCAAAGCGGGTGAAACCGTGCTGATTTTGGGCGCAGCAGGCGGTGTGGGCACCTCAGCCATCCAAATCGCCAAAGCCATGGGTGCTCGGGTGATCGCCGCCGCTTCAAGCGACGAAAAATGCGCCCTGTGCAAGAGCATCGGTGCCGACGAAACCATCAACTACGCCACTGAAAACCTGCGCGAACGCATCAAAGCTCTGACTGACGGCAAAGGCCCAGACGTGATTTACGACCCCGTGGGCGGCGAATATACCGAGCCAGCCTTCCGTAGCATCGCTTGGCGCGGTCGTTATTTGGTCGTCGGCTTTGCTGCCGGGCCGATTCCGGCGCTGCCTTTCAACCTCATGCTACTCAAAGGCGCGTCTGTCGTCGGGGTATTCTGGGGCGATTTTGCCAAAAAAGAACCCAAAGCCAACGCCGCAATGATGCAAGAGCTAGCCACGTGGTACGCCAAAGGCACGATCAAACCCGTCATCGACAGCACCATGTCTATGGCTCAACTCAAAGAAGCCTACGCTCACATGAGCTCCCGCGCCGTCAAAGGCAAGCTGGTGATGGTGAATTAACGCGAACTCAGGCTATAATCGTAGCCTTGCGGTGGCTGTAGCTCAGTTGGTAGAGTCCAGGATTGTGATTCCTGTTGTCGTGGGTTCGAACCCCATCAGTCACCCCATATGAATAAACGAAAGCCTGCTATTTAATCAGTAGCAGGCTTTTTTGTTTTCCAACGATGTAACGATGGATGTAAGCGGATTTTATTGATTTCAATCTAATTCAGATAAAAGAAAACCCAGCCGATTTTGACTGGGTTTGATAATTTTTCAGCTTGAAAATCTCAAAATCAAGCACAATTTGATTTGAATCTAGTAATCATTAAGCGATTTTAATGGTGTATTTGCGTCTACGTATTGAACTATTCGCATTCGTTCATACGGTGAAAAGTCATTAGTGGAAACGTCTCGAATTAAACGCTCCAGACTCTGTGCTCTTAATGCGTTACGAGTCTCCATTCGCTCTAGCTCTTTCATGATGTAGTAGCCCACACCTACAACTGCGCAAAGCACCCAGAAAATAGATTTCTCAACATCACTTTTCAAACTCCAATTGTCAGCAAACCAAACGAAAGCAAACAACCCAAGCCCGATATAGAAAGACCATTTCAGTAAATTCCATATTGTTTTTTTGAATTTTTCCATAGTGCCTTATTGTAAAAAATGTTCAATCTGACTTTTAGCTCATTGTCATAGGCAACGGTGTCAATAACCTGTTTCTGCGGTTATAGCCCTACTTTAACCGCTTCAACCCTTACCATAAAACAACCGTAAATAATGGCACTTTTGGACACTTTGACTATTCGAAAAACCTTGACGTAACCATGTGGTCGTACAACTTTGCCGTTTCCTTACCGTTATTAAAACCAATCTCACCCTTAGTGTTTCCTTACGGCTCGAGCAAACTAAACCATGCCGTTTTAGCTCGTAAATTGATTATTTATTCAAAGCCGCTTTCACGCAATTATCGGCCATAGCCCGATTATTTTGAATATGCTTTGATGGTGTTGCGTGAACTTCCCCTGTCACTGGGTCAAACTATGCTGGTTATTTATCCTCGCGTTCGTCCTTAGCTCCTTTGCCTTTTGAGACGGCCAGTTGAGCCATTGTTTTATACCTTTTCGTTGGCGCATCAAATGCGGGCTTGGGCTGAAATGGCAGAGGAAGCCAAGGAAGAAGCGCAATCGCAGGCTGTAAGAGCTTCCAGCAAGGCTGAAAACCGACCACCGACGGAGCACCCCCAATCCCAAAGGCTTTAAGCTCGTTCCCAGCAGGGCACGGGCTGGCTACGAACTTGAACGCTAGCGGGTTTGTGCCTAGTCGGGTTGTTGTATCTAAGCCAACAGTTTCAAAATCGTGGCGCTAACGAAGGCAAATAATCGATCACAATATGAGGAAAACAAGCGTAAGGCAATGCTTAAAAACAGCCTTATGTACTGTCTAAGCTTAAATGGTACACTCAAAATAGCATCAGAAAATTTTCCAACCTTACACAAAATCTAAATCGTGAACGCCAAGACTCGTTTTGAAGTGAAGCAAAAAACAGTTCACAACGCTCCACAGCTATTGAAAGGCATGGTTAATAGTTTGCCTGCCAACAATCATCCCCGCTATGAAGGCCACGAAATTCCGACAACAGAGCAAGGGCGTCAAGGCAACTTTGTCACGTTAGGATTGGATTTCAAAAATGCTCCAACCCCTACGCGAAAATACGCAGCTGACACTTGCGATGTAATCGAACGCAAAGGTGATTTACTTTTGATTTTTGGTCAAGAATCTGTTTTTCAATTTGAGTTAGATTCTGTTTTGCAGATTAGGCTGAATAAGGTCGCTGCGGAGGGCTTTCTCAACCTTCTTGATAGTCCCTGGAATAGCGCAACCCAGCAAGAGAACTGGTCTGAAATGTTGCTAAATTTGAACTTACAAAAAGAAGAATTAACACCTGTAAGCAACAAACCGCCTCAACAAGCTAAAATTGTAGCTAATTACGCGGGTGTAGCGATTTCAGGAACCGATACTTGTATTGATTTCTATTACTCGTCTGCATTTGCGATGCAACAGTTTTCTCAAACGAAAAAAATGTTTGCGGAACCAATGGTACGAGTCGATCTGCACACAGCGCTTTTCGTATCCTTTGTTGACAAGATGAGACTTTTACTCGCTAAATGATTATGTGATTCGGGGAGAATTTAAATGAACAACACTGACTTTGTTGGATTGACAGCAGACTTTAAGATGAGCCAATGGCTAACGGCTGATGGTTTGTGGACTCGTGCCGATGAAGTGCCACAGTCAGGTGTTTCTAAAGTGGTAAATATTGCAATGGGCAAAGTAAAAAACATAGTCGCTGTTGCTACTTTAGTAGTAACAGCGACAACTGTGATGATTTCCCAATCTTATCCGCTTCCAAGAAACGCGGGGACCTCAGAACAATCATCTCAGATTGGTATTTTGCATAAAGATGCTGAATCAGAGATTGCTGCATTAAAAAGTCACATCCGTTCGCTACATGAGCGACTGAAAGCAGATGATCGTACTGGATGGGATTCGGAAACGCTTAGACTTGCGAACGAGGTTGCCGCGCAAAATGTTACTCAGCCTTCAATAGATTGGGCAGAGAAGTTAATTAAAAGCCAAAAAAATGAGGCTTAATGCATCCTGCTACCTGTGTAGACTGGGAATATAAAGATTACCCTAAGCAAAACGAGTTAGACAAGCGTTGCATTGATGCGTTAAACGCAGTTTTTGCGTCACCTCAAATATTAAACAGTCATATCGCTGACACTCGACCAGTGCATGCTAAATGGTTCGATGAGCTTACCCCAGTAGATCAAAGCTATTTAGCAGGTAATTACCGAGGCGAAAATTACAGCTGCCTTAAGTTCAGGCCTGTATTTATTGCGGGTTATTCGGGTACTGACTCTAATCAAGTTAGCTCCGAGATGGCAGAATTTCACGAGACTCTTGAGTCCGTGATGCAGACTTTAGAATTAAAGTTTGCTGAACTACAAACAGCTAGTCAAAAAAAGAAACATGAAAAAGCTACTGCATACATATATCAACTCAGTGAATTCGCTGCAGCTATCTATGTAAGTTTTTTAGTAATCCACCCGTATGCAAACGGAAATGGTCACCTAGCTCGTTGGATAGTTTGGATGATGCTGATCCGCGCAAAACGGCATCCTAAAACATGGCCATTGCATACAAGACCCCCGACAGATGAGTTGATCCGTTTATATAGAAGTCATGATAAACAGCCACTGATTCGCTATATTATTAAAGCTATTCGTGGTCATTGATGTCCATCGTCGAGAAAATAATGCTTCAAGTTAAGTTCATTATTTTCGATATTAAAAAACTAGATGGCTTTTTTTTATTGCTATGATCAGGCATCCAAAGTGGGCTATTTTCCACTTTAGGTTCCCACTTAAACTGCCTACCCCACGGTTTTGTGAAAAAATATGATTGAAATCAATGGGTTAACTATGATGTGGGGTACTTCCCCATCAGCCACCCCATCCGAATACCAAAAAGCCCGTTAAATGCAGATTCAAGGTCTGGATTTAATGGGCTTTTTTACGTCTGACGTCAAATTTAAATCATTGCTATGATGATTGAAACTTCACTTTTAACGGGACTTTCACAAACACTTTTAGGAATCAAACCATGAAAAACATTGGCTTCATAGGCGCTTCGGGGATGATGGGGCATGGGATGGCCAAGAACATTCAGGCCAAGGGGTTTTCGCTATCGGTTAGCGTGAACCGCAACCGCGACGCCGTGGCTGATTTGGCGGCCGCGGGCGCTAAGGTGGTTAATTCGCCCGCTGATTTGGGCAGTTGCGATGCGGTGTTGATCTGCGTCACGGGCTCGCCACAGGTAGAAGCGGTCATGCACGGCCCGAACGGTTTATTGAGTCAAGCCAAGCGCGGGTTGATCATCATCGACACCTCCACCAGCGAACCCGAATCGACCGCCAAGCTCGCTGCCCTGTGCGCGCAGGCTGGCGTGGTGTATGTGGATGCGCCGCTGGGGCGCTCGCCTGTGGAGGCGGAAGCTGGCCGGTTGAACACCATGGTGTGCGCGACGCCTGAGGTGTTTGCGCAGATTCAGCCGATTTTGGCGACTTACAGTGAAAACATCTTCCACGTCGGCGGCCCGGGCGCGGGGCATATTGTGAAATTATTGAATAACTTTATCGCGCAGTCCATTTGCACGGCTACTGCTGAGGCCTTTACCGTGGGCGCGAAGGCGGGTATTGATCCGGCGGAACTTGTCAAAGTCATCAGCGCTGGGCCAGTGAACAATGGCTTGTTTCAGGCGATGGCGAAAACGCTGGGAGGTGATTTTGCGGGTTTGAAGTTTGAACTGGACAATGCCCGCAAGGACTTACGTTACTACACCCATTTGGCGGAAATGGTGAATGTGCCGTCGTTTGTGGGCGAAGCAGTTCATCAAAGCTTGTCAAACGCGTCGAATTTAGGCTTTGGAAAAGAGTATGTGCCGTCGCTGGTGAAGGCGCAGGAGAAACTCACTGGCATCAAATATACGCTATAGTTTTAGTAGCTACTTAAGCAATAAATACGCCGGCTAGCGTGATATTTTTACTTTAAAAATCGTATTCTCATAAAAAAGCCACCCGCAGGTGGCTTTTGATGACGAGAAGGTAATTTACGTTTTATCCACGAAGCTTGGTAGCCACTTCTGAGACGCGCTTTCCGTAGGCTTTGGCCGTGTCCAGATCGCCTTGAGGAATTTTGTCAGCTGAGTCGTTTGGGCCGACTTGAGCCATGACGCCTGAGTTTGAGCCTATACGGTTGATGGTGCCGTCGTTCAACTCGGGTTGACCGACCCAGATCATGCCCTGCTGCATGGCTAAGGTGATGAAGTATTGGATGGTGGAGAGCTTGTCGCCGCTCGGGCTGGCTGAGCAGGTGAAGCCGCCTGCGATTTTGTCTTTCCACGCACTGGTAAACCATTGCTTTGACGACGCATCAGCAAACTTTTTGAACTGCCAAGAAGCCATGCCCATATACGTGGGGCTGCCCATGATAATGGCGTCTGCAGCGTTGATGTCGGCCCACTGGGTGTCGGTCAAATTGCCTTCTGCATCAATAGCGATGAGCTGTGCACCCGCGCCATCTGCCACAAATTGCGCAACGCGCTGGGTGTGGCCATAACCTGAGTGATAAACAACAACTGTTTTTGACATGATATTTACTAACTTTCTTATTTAAATCAACTACTTACACAATTATTTATTCGGCCCTGAATGATTCAATAGTCAGATCAAATCAAATACTAAAACCTCGGCATCAACGGCGTCTGTGATATGCACCACAGGCTCGTCAACCAATTTGGCAGCGTCGCCAGTTTTGAGCAGGTTACCGTTCACTTTCAACTCACCGCGCACCAGATGCACGTAGCTTTTGTGACCCGATGCCAAATTCAAACTGGCAGATTCACCGTCCTTGAACAAACCTGCGTAAAGCAATGCGTCGGCGTGAATCGTCACCGAACCATCTGCACCTGTAGGAGAAGCGACTAGTTTTAATTGGCCTTGTTTGCTGGCTGCAGCAAAGGTTTTTTGCTCATAACCAGGCGGAATGCCTTTGACGTTGGGCTCAATCCAAATCTGCAGAAAATGCGTTTCTTCATTAGGTGCGTGGTTGTATTCGCTGTGCTGGATGCCAGTGCCGGCACTCATGCGCTGCACGTCACCGGGTGGAATGCTTTCAGCGTTACCCACATTGTCTTTGTGACCAATGGAACCACTCAAAACGTAGCTGATGATCTCCATGTCTCTGTGCCCGTGCGTGCCAAAACCGGTGCCTGGGGCGATGCGGTCTTCGTTGATGACGCGCAGGTTGGCAAAACCCATGTGTTCGGGGTCGTGGTAGCCGGCGAATGAGAATGAGTGATAGCTTTTGAGCCAACCGTGGTCAGCGTAGCCGCGTTCTTGGGATTTGCGTAATGTGATCATGTAGTGAATGTATGCCTGATTACCCGTCTTGCAATGCAATGGTTTTGATGGCATTATTCAAATTATTTCAATGAAAACAACGCAATGACTCAAAATCCTAGGGACGTACTGACGCCCGATGCCCTTGAAATGCTGCAGCGCATCGCTCAAACGGGCAGTTTTGCAGCAGCGGCGCGTGAACAGGGTTTGGTGCCCAGCGCGCTGACCTACCGTGTGCGGCAAATTGAAGATGCGTTGGATGTATTGCTGTTTGACCGCAGTTCGCGTAATGCCAAGCTCACACCCGCGGGTGACGAGCTGCTGCGTGAAGGTTCGCGATTGCTGCAAGACATTGATGCGATTGCACATCGCGTCAAACGCGTGGCCACGGGCTGGGAGCCGCAGTTCACACTGTCTGTGGATAGCATCATTTCTAAGTCAACGGTGCTGGAATTATGTGAATCATTTTTCGCGCAATTCAAAGATGGGCCACCACCTACACAGCTCAAAATCCGTGATGAAACATTGTCAGGCACCTTGCTAGCACTTGTGTCCGGCCAGGCAGACTTGGCAATCGCAGTAGGCATGGAAGGAAGCAACCATGCAGGTATTATGAGCAAGCCGCTGGGTTCAATCAGCTTTGTCTACGCCATTGCCCCCAACCACCCACTCGCAAACGCCCAAGAGCCGCTGTCTGATGCAGTGCTGCAACAACACCGCGCGGTTGCAGTCGCAGATTCGATACAGCGCGGTGCGGGATTAACATTTGGTTTGTTGGGCGGGCAAGATGTTTTTACCGTGCCTTCGATGCGTGACAAATTAGATGCGCAGCTGCGCGGTTTGGGCGGTGGCTTTTTGCCCGATAGTTTGGCACGTCCATATATTGATTCAGGCCGCTTGGTGTCAAAAAAGGTAGCACGGCAAGAGCGCGTGGTGCGCCTGGGCTATGCATGGCGAAGTGGCAACACAGCCCACCAAGGTCGTGCCCTGCAATGGTGGCTGGCGCAACTAGAGAGCATGACAACTCGGTCGGCCTTGCTGAACACACAAACCGCTGCAAACTAATCTAAAAACCAGACCTAAAAACGTGCATACTGTAGGCACCGACACAACCAAAGGAGAGCCTCCGATGAAACGCAAACGACCCCGAGTTAAACATTTTGCCGTCATCGGCGCAGGCATTGCAGGCATCGCCTGCGCTCGTACCCTAGTACAAGCCGGCCACCAAGTCACCGTTTTTGAGAAAAGCCACAGCGCTGGTGGCCGTATGAGTACGCGCAGTAGCGATTTCGGCAGCTTCGACCACGGCGCTCAGTATTTCACTGTGCGTGACCCGCGTTTCGCACAAGCACTCGCCACATCACCCGGCCTATGTAAACCCTGGAGTGCCAACACTGTACGCGTGTTGGACGAGCATGGCCGCGTTGCCGCTGCCAGTTTACCAGCCAAAGAAGCCCACTTTGTTGCCGTGCCGGGCATGAATGCCCTAGTCAAGCACTGGGCAACACCGATTCAAGCTCATGTCGAACTCACCACCAAAGTCACAAAAATAGAACGTGACGCGCTGAATCCTGAGCAATGGCAGCTTCGCACCAGTGGCGACAACGATTCGCAGCGTGTTTACTCGGGTTTTGATGCCGTTTTAATCGCCATACCTAGCGAACAAGCGCATAGTTTGCTACAAACGTCGAAGCAAAGTGTGGAACTCATCAAGGCCGTACGCAAAGTCAGCGTAGCTCCTTGCTGGACGCTGATGGCTGCATTTGCAAATGCGGTGCAACCCACCATGTCACACCTAGGGCCACAGTGGAACGCTGCCCGCAGCTCGCATCACCGCATCTCGTGGCTCGCTAGAGAATCAAGCAAACCGGGACGTGGCTCTGTTGAGCGCTGGACGGTTCAAGCCAGCCCCGCCTGGTCAGCCGAACATCTAGAAGACGCCGCGCCCCGCGTACAAGCCAAGCTGCTTAAAGCATTTTCTGAAGTCACCGGCATTCGCGCTGAGCCCACACATGCTGATGTGCATCTTTGGCGTTATGCGCAAACCACACTTCCGCTCGGTAAATCACACGTCTGGGATGCCAAAACAGGTATCGGAGTGTGTGGCGATTGGTGCATAGGTCATCGGGTTGAAGACGGCTTCGTCTCAGGCTTGGAACTTGCTTTAGCCGTTTTGTAACTATGCGCAAGGGCAGCTACATCGGGAGGTTTGCCCCCTCCCCCACGGGCCCGCTGCATGCGGGCTCACTTGTTGCGGCACTCGCCAGCTATTTAGATGCTAAAGCTTATGTTGGTAATTGGCTGGTTCGGATTGAAGATGTCGATACGCCACGCTGCATTGACGGCATGGATAAAATAATTTTGCAGCAACTTGCTGCGCTAGGATTGCTCCCTGACGAACCACCCGTCTATCAGTCACAACGCAACGCTTTGTACCAAGCCGAATTAGACAAACTCATCGCGGAACACAAAGTTTTCCCTTGCAGCTGCTCACGCAAAGATGTGGCTGAAGCGATTGCTAAGGCCAACCCAAACGCCAAACCCAAATCTGGCGAACTTATCTACCCAGGCACCTGCAGACACGGCATGACACAAGCACTGGCACCAAACGCACAACCTGCTTGGCGCTTCATCACCAGTGGTGAGGTGAAATCTCAAATTGGCGATTTCGTGTTGAAGCGCGCCGATGGCTGCTTCGCCTACCAGCTGGCCGTGGTGGTCGATGATGCACTGCAAGGCATAAGCCAAGTGGTGCGCGGCGCAGACTTGCTGGACAACACCCCGCGTCAAATCGCCCTACAACAAGCTCTGGGCTACCCCACACCGCAGTACTTACACACACCGCTGGTGATGGCAGCGGATGGACAAAAATTGTCGAAACAAAACGGCGCCGCAGCTCTGGATACGACACATCCGCTGGAAACGCTGAATGCGGCAGCAAAAGTGTTGAATTTGACGGAGCAGCACACATCCATCGCAAATGCTTTGGCAGTTTGGACAGCGCAATGGCGCAGTCTTTACAATATCACCTGTGAATGACCTAAATTTAACTCCCTCAGATGTATCGACATCAGAAGCACCTCCCAAATTCCTAAAAACCATCAAATCCTTCGTGCGCCGCGCTGGGCGCATCACCACGGGGCAAAGTAAGGCGTTTGAAGATTTGGGTGCGACCTATTTACTGAAATACGATTCCAATCAAAATGCTATAAATTTAATAGCTGTTAAGTCAATAAATACGCCGGCTATAGCCGAAAATAGCTCTAAAACGGTGACTTCTCCGTTAAATGCAGCCCTTCCCGTTGTTTTCGAGATTGGTTTCGGCATGGGGGAAGCCACGGCGCATATTGCCTCGTTACTGCCTGACACCCACTTTTTAGCCTGTGAAGTACACCAACCTGGCGTGGGCGCGTTGCTCAAACGAATTGGCGAGAGCCTAGAAACCGATCATCCGATTGACAATATCCGCATCATCTCCCACGACGCGGTCGAGGTGATTGACCACATGCTGCCACTGGCCAGTTTGGACGGCGTACATATCTTTTTCCCCGACCCGTGGCACAAAAAACGTCACAACAAGCGCAGATTGATTCAGCAGCCACTGATCGCCGAGCTGGCGGCACGTTTAAAAGTGGGCGGCTACATCCATTGCGCAACGGACTGGCAAGAGTATGCTGAGCAGATTTTGGAAGTGCTGAGTGCCGAACCGTTACTCAAAAACCGAGCTGATCCGATCAAAGATGCTGAATTGGCCGGTTATTCGCCCAAGCCACATTACCGGCCGCTAACCAAGTTTGAAAACCGGGGCATCAAGCTGGGCCACGGTGTATGGGATGTTGTTTTTGAACGCGTTTGAACTAATCTACGAGGACAGCGCGCTCTTGGTGTTCAACAAACCCAGTGGTTTGCTGTCCGTCCCCGGCAAAGGCCCTGAGAAGGCGGACTGCCTGCGAACCCGCGTGCAACAGGTGTACCCAGAAGCTTTAACCGTTCACCGATTAGATATGTCCACTTCGGGCATTTTGCTGATGGCGCGCAGTGCTGAGCTGCATCGCAAACTGAGCATTGCCTTTGCGAACCGAGAAGTTGAAAAGCGCTACATTGCCGTGGTGGATGGCAAAGTTATTGAAAATCTGCCTGACAACCCAGCCGAAACATGGCAGCTGATAGACAAACCGATTGCGACCGATTGGATCAAACGCCCGTTGCAAAAAATCGACGCAATAGATGGCAAATCCAGCCAAACGCGCTACAAAGTGATGTCTTACGACGAATCGACACAGACAACGCGCTTAGAACTTGCGCCTGTAACAGGTAGAACCCACCAGCTACGCGTGCATTTACAAAGCATTGGGCACTCGATTTTGGGCGATCACTTGTATGCATCTGATGAGGTACAAGCCAAGTCTGAGCGATTGTTATTGCATGCCAGTGAATTGCATCTGGCGCATCCTGTTAGCGGTAAATCCTTGACGTTTCAATGCGCAAGCCCTTTCTAGTCCGGAATTACTAAACCGTTTTTATGCTACTGAACTTATACTGAGCGCAAGGGTCAAATTTCTCATTCAGAGGAAGAGCTATGACAGAATTTGTTTCTCGCAACAACCCACAGCGAACGCTCAAACGCCGCACTGTTTCAGCGGCTGCGTTGATCGCCATGCCTGCGCTGTGGCTAGGCGCACGTGCCCAACCCGCCCTAAAGCGCCGAGCGACGCCATCGCAAACCGAAGGACCTTTTTACCCCGTCACTTTCCCCAAAGACTCGGACTACGATTTACTGAGAAATGGCGCACTGAATTACGCGCAAGGTAAAAGTGCCTGGGTCACTGGCAGTGTGATGGATACCCAAGGCAAAGCTGTAAGTGGTGCCCAAGTAGAGATTTGGCAATGCGACCACAAAGGGCATTACCACCACCCGGGTGATGGTGGCCGCGCCGACGCTACATTTCAAGGTTTTGGTCGTGTGCAAGTCGGTGCGGATGGCCAATACCGCTTTCGCACCATTCAACCCGTCGCTTATGGGGGGCGTACACCGCACATCCATGTCAAAGTCAAACTGGGTTCGCGCGAACTGTTGACGACTCAATTGTATGTCGCAGGCGACCCACTCAATGAACGAGATTTTCTATGGCGCGGCCTGCGTGACAATACAGATAGGTCGGCTCTGACCGTGCATTTTGTAGTTGGGCAAGATGGCTTGCAAGCTCAATTTCACATCGTTGTTGAGGTTTAGGCCATCCCATTTTGGGCGATCGTTTGTCTGTTTCTATGTAAGGTCATAGTCGGCAATTAAAAGAATAATATAGTCGCACTAGTATTTATCCACCTAATTCAGGAGACAGTCATGAGTCGTGAAGTCGTTGTTGTCAGCGGTACGCGCACCGCCATTGGTACCTTTGGCGGTAGTTTGAAAGACATCGCCCCAACCGAGCTGGCCGCGCAGGTCGTGCGAGAATCCCTCAAACGCGCCAATGTAGACGGTGCGGACGTCGGTCATGTGGTGTTTGGTCATGTGGTCAACACCGAGCCGAAAGACATGTACCTGTCCCGCGTGGCGGCCATCAACGGTGGCTGTGGGGAGGGCACACCCGCTTTCAACGTCAACCGCTTGTGCGGTTCAGGCCTGCAAGCCATCATTTCAGCCAGCCAGTCGATTTTGCTGGGTGATGCAGATGTCGCCATTGGCGGCGGTGCTGAGAACATGAGCCGCGCACCCTACGCCTCACTCAACACCCGCTGGGGCGCTCGCATGGGCGACACCAAGATGATCGACATGGTGGTGGGCGCGTTGCACGACCCGTTTCAGACCATCCACATGGGCGTGACCGCTGAAAACATCGCCGCCAAATGGGGCATTACCCGTGAGACGCAAGACGCACTGGCCGTAGAAAGTCACAACCGAGCCCAGCGCGCCACGGAAGCCGGTTACTTCACCGAGCAAATCGTCCCCGTCATGCTGAAAAGCAAAAAAGGCGATGTAGCCTATGCCACTGATGAACATTTCCGCCCCAACTGCACCCTGGCCGACATGGCCAAGCTGAAACCTGTCTTTATCAAGGAAAACGGCACCGTGACCGCTGGCAATGCCTCCGGCATCAACGATGCCGCTGCTGCTGTGGTACTGATGGAGAAAAGTGTCGCCCAAGCCCGTGGCCTGCAACCGTTGGCGCGCCTGGTCGCCTACGCCCACGCCGGTGTCGACCCGAAATACATGGGCATTGGCCCCGTACCCGCCACTCAAAAAGCCTTGAAAATGGCTGGCTTGACCGTGAATGACTTGGACGTGATTGAAGCTAACGAAGCCTTCGCCGCCCAAGCCTGCGCGGTGACCCAAGACCTGGGTCTGGACCCGGCCAAGGTCAATCCGAACGGCTCCGGCATTTCACTGGGCCACCCGATTGGTGCAACCGGCTCAGTCATCACCGTCAAGGCGCTGTATGAACTGCAACGCATCAAAGGCCGCTACGCCTTGGTGACGATGTGTATCGGCGGTGGGCAGGGTATCGCTGCGATTTTTGAACGCATGTAACTCTGCCACTTTCGCCGATAAAAAAGCGCCTTTCGAGGCGCTTTTTTTATTAGTTACATTAGTAAATTTAAACCC
>JANMTB010000100.1:0-3267 GCA_031390045.1 Polaromonas sp. | reverse complement strand
TTAGTCATGTCAGCGACCGTAATGCCACGGTATTCCGCGATCACGAGCGTTTGAGCTTTTGCTGCGAGGCCGTTCACTTCATCAATGACGGCTTGTTTCTCACTGCGATTAAGACTCAAGATTAACTCCTTAATATGCATTAGGTTTTGCTGTTTATTCAGCGCAATCCGTTTGCACGCCATAAAATCAGCGACCAACTGTTTCGGAAAATTCCTATGCAGCGGGATCGCCATCTGCGTTGGTCATTCACTGAAAAGTAAATGTTTAAGTGTCATCGTTTTTTCAAACCCAAACACACCAACGGTCTTGGATGGCCTGAGAGCTGCACGAGGCAACTACCAGCCCACCACATTAAGCCGCTCACCAGATTTCTTAGTAGAAATCCGATGAATGACTCAAATTTTTAAACCATTACAAAACTCTTACACCGCAATTAAGCAGCAGCAACAGTTTGTGAATCAACACGTACACCCACACCCATGGTGGACGACACGGCGATCTTCTTCAAATACACACCTTTGCTGGTTGCTGGCTTGGCTTTTTGCAAAGCCTCAACCAACGCAGCCAAGTTGCCTTGCAACTTGTCATTGTCAAACGAGCGACGACCGATTGTGGAATGAACGATACCGCCCTTGTCAACACGGAACTGTACTTGACCCGCTTTGGCGTTTTTAACCGCTGTAGCAACATCAGGCGTAACCGTACCGACTTTTGGGTTAGGCATCAAACCACGTGGGCCGAGAATTTGACCTAGGGTACCCACTACACGCATAGCGTCTGGTGCGGCAATCACGATGTCAAACGGCATGTCGCCAGCTTTAACCATAGCAGCCAGATCGTCCATACCAACAATGTCAGCGCCAGCAGCTTTGGCCTCTTCAGCCTTAGCGCCTTGGGCGAACACCGCTACGCGAACTGTTTTACCTGTACCGTTAGGCAGCACAACAGCGCCACGAACCACTTGGTCTGACTTCTTAGAATCCACGCCGAGTTGCACAGCAACATCGATAGACTCGTCAAACTTCGCAGTAGCGAACTCTTTAACCAACACCAAAGCATCTGCCAAAGCGTACAGCTTGTTGCCGTCTACTTTGCCAACTTGGATCTTTTGTTTCTTGGTGAGCTTGGTCATTTCACACCCTCCGTGTTGACACCCATTGAGCGCGCAGTACCAGCGATGGTACGCACGGCTGCGTCTAAATCAGCAGCGGTCATATCTTTCATTTTTGTTTTAGCAATCTCTTCGAGCTGAGCGCGCGTGATTTTGCCGACTTTGTCTGTATGCGGACGAGCTGAACCTTTGTCCAGCTTGATCGCCTTCTTGATCAAAACAGTCGCTGGCGGCGTTTTGATGATGAAGGTGAAGCTCTTGTCTGCAAATGCTGTGATAACCACAGGCAATGGCAAACCTGGCTCGACGCCTTGAGTCTGTGCGTTAAACGCTTTACAGAACTCCATGATGTTCAAACCACGTTGACCCAATGCTGGACCAATTGGTGGTGATGGATTGGCTTTACCTGCTGGAACTTGCAGCTTGATAAAACCGACGATTTTTTTCGCCATTTTTATACTCCTTACGGGTCATAACGCTTAGCACAAGGCCAAGCTTCCCGGGGTTAACAACTCTTTTGAAACCTTTTAATGGGTTTCGCTATTTACCTTCTGCACTGAGTCGAAAAAGCGCAAAATTTTTAAAATCTTCTAAGTCTTCTGAAAGTGTTTACGTTTTTTCGATCTGGCTAAATTCCAGCTCGACCGGCGTAGAACGACCAAAAATAGTCACAGCAACACGCACTTTGCTCTTCTCGTAATTAACTTCTTCCACCGAGCCATTGAAGTCGGTGAACGGGCCGTCTTTAACACGCACAAATTCACCCACTTCAAACTCAACCTTGTGACGCGGCTTTTCAGTACCCGTCTGCATTTGGCTCACAATTTTCTGGACTTCCGCCTCAGAAATCGGAGAGGGACGATTTTTACCGCCACCAATGAATCCAGTCACCTTATTGGTGTGCTTGATCAAATGCCAAGTGTCATCATCCATGACCATTTCGACAAACACATAACCCGGGAAGAATTTGCGCTCAGTCGTTTTCTTTTGACCATTTTTGATTTCAACGACTTCTTCAGTAGGCACCAAAATCCGACCAAATTTCGACGGCGCAGCTGATTGCGCGATACGCTCAATGATGTTGCGCTCTACCGTTTTCTCCATGCCCGAATAAGCATGCACCACGTACCAACGCAGATCAGGATTGACCGCAGCTGCCACAGGGGCATCAGACGAAGCGACAACAGACTCAAGCATCGTTGTTTGTGTAGGCTCTGGGCTAGAAGTTGCATCAATCATTATTTTTTCCAGCCTAAAATCAAGTCAAAAATCAACCATTCAAGCGTTTTGTCGGTCGCCCACAAGAAAAGTGCCATGATTAGCACGAAGCCGAACACATAAGCCGTCATTTGAACGGTTTCTTTACGCGCAGGCCAAGCCACTTTTTTGACCTCGCGAACGGTATCGCGACCAAAAGCGATCAACTGCTTGCCCGTTTCTGAGGTAAAAAACACGGCACCCGCTGCCACCAAGCAAGCCAGCAAAGCACCCCACTGCGCCAATTGACCCTGCTTAGTCAACATGTAAAACGCAACAAATGCAGCCAGCACCAAACCCGCAGCAAGTACGAGCTTTATTTTTTCAGCGCCGTTACCGACGGTTTCAACTTGTGGACTAACCATGTTTACTCTGCAATCTTTTCAATATTTAGCCCAAAAAAGTGATGCATTTGCTGCACTTCCTGAGACGACTAAGCCCATTTGGTCTAAATGGGCTTTTTTGTTCACTCTTACTATTCTTTACTTTCTCAACTCACCACCCATTTCAGGTGGCAGGGGCAGTAAGAATCGAACTTACAACCTTCGGTTTTGGAGACCGACGCTCTGCCAATTGAGCTATACCCCTACAAATCTTTCGATTCGATATTGGCGAAATTAAGCAATAATCTTCGCCACCACACCCGCGCCGACGGTCTTGCCGCCTTCACGAATCGCGAAGCGCAAGCCTTCTTCCATCGCAATCGGGTTGATCAACTTCACAGTGATCGACACGTTGTCGCCTGGCATGACCATTTCTTTGCCTTCTGGCAACTCGATCGCACCAGTCACGTCCGTGGTACGGAAGTAGAACTGTGGGCGGTAGTTGTTGAAGAAAGGTGTATGACGGCCACCTTCGTCTTTTGACAAGACGTAGATTTCTGAGGTGAAGTGGGTGTG
>JANMTB010000126.1:0-11406 GCA_031390045.1 Polaromonas sp. | reverse complement strand
CCCTGAATACTACGTCGCTGAAATTCAGCCCGGTAAAATCGTGTTTGAAATCGTTGGTGTGCCAGAAGAGTTGGCTCGTGAAGCGTTCCGTTTGGCTGCTGCCAAGCTGCCTTTGCGTACGACTTTTGTAGCCCGTCTGCTTGGTCAATAATTCAGGAAAGCTCATACTATGAAAACAACTGAACTCCGCCAAAAAGACGTTGCTGCTCTGCAAACTGAAGTCAAAGCTTTGCAAAAAGCCCACTTCGGTCTGCGCATGCAAAAAGCCACGCAACAACTCACCAACACCGCTACGTTGCGCTCTGCGCGCCGTGACATTGCTCGCGCGAAGACCATCCTAGGTCAACAGCAAGCAGCAGCAACACCCGCCAAATAAGGAGCTAACTAAATGACGGAAGCTAAAACATCCCTCAAGCGCACCTTGGTTGGCAAGGTGGTCAGCGACAAGCGTACCAAAACAGTGACAGTGCTGATCGAGCGCCGTGTTAAACACGAGCTCTATGGCAAGATCGTTGGTAAATCCAGCAAGTACCACGCCCATGACGAAAAGGGCGAGTACAAATTGGGTGACACCATCGAAATTACCGAAAGCCGTCCAATTTCTAAAACCAAGAACTGGGTTGCTACCCGCTTGGTGCAAAAGGCAATCGAAGTTTAATTCTTAAAGTTCGACGAAAAGTCCCTATAAAGCGGCTCACTATGTGAGCCGCTTTTGTTTTTGACTCTCATTTTTTGCGACAATAGTGTTTTACTTAAGCTAATTCCATAGCCCCAATTTTTAAAGGACAAAATAATGATCAAAGTCGGCGACACACTCCCATCAGCAACCCTCATGGAATTCTCAGACGTAGAAGGTGAAGGCTGTAGCCTGGGCCCAAACCCTGTTGATGTCAGCAAAGCGACTGCGGGCAAAACCATTGCCTTGTTTGCCTTGCCAGGTGCATTTACGCCAACTTGCTCTGCAAAGCATGTCCCAGGGTATGTCGAGCAGCTAGAAGCTTTTAAAGCAGCTGGTGTTGACGAGATTTGGTGCGTCAGCGTGAACGATGCTTTCGTGATGGGCGCATGGGCGCGGGAGCAAAAATCAGTTGGCAAAGTGCGTATGTTGGCCGATGGCTCTGCAGATTTCACTAAAGCTACGGGTTTGACATTGGATCTGACAGGTCGCGGCATGGGTTTGCGCAGCAATCGCTATTCAATGCTTGTCAAAGATGGCAAAGTTGCGACTTTGAACGTCGAAGCACCTGGTAAATTTGAAGTGAGCGATGCGAACACCATGCTCGCACAAGCTAAAGCATAATCTTTGCTAGGCGGATAGAACTTTAATCAGTTAATTTTTGGCTGCCTAAATTGCTATAATATTAATAGCTATTTAGGCAATAAATACGCCGGCTAGCGGGATATTTTAGAGGTCTACCTTAAGGTAATGAGCGCCAGACAAAGGGTTGTGATAGTACGGCGGAATTTCTTTGAAGCCCAAGTCTTCGTACATCGCTCGCGCTACTTCCATCTCGTCCAAAGTGTCTAGCAGCACGCTGTCGTAGCCTGCAATTCTCGCGGTATCCAAGATCGCTTCAGCCAGCTGGCGACCTAAATCCAAGCCACGATAATCAGAACGCACATACAAACGCTTCATCTCTGCAGCGTTAGCGTAATCGCTTGAATCCAAAGGCCGTAGAGCGCAACAACCTGCCATCGCGCCATCTACTTTAGCCAGAAGTAAAGCGCCACGCGGGGCGCCGTATTCGCCCGGTAAATCAGCCAGTTCAGCATCAAAATCTTGAAAGCACAGGTCAACGCCTAACCCAATCGCGTACTCTCTGAAAATCTCAGCTGTAGCGGCTAAGTTTTGAGCGGATTTTGGCGTAAAGAGTGCAATATTCTTTTGAAGTATCGACAAATTAGCCACCCAAGCTCACCAACCAATAAACCATTGCCGCAAAAATGAGCAAAATCAGCAAAGCCATGAAACGCGATCTTGCCGTGTCGCGCGTAGCTAGCACCTCAAGCGGCAGTACTTTGTCGCCATGCAGCATAGGTTTGATCAAGTTTTCCCGCTTTTTCACCAAGTAAAACACAATCGCTAGCAAGTGAGTAACGACCAAAAGAATCAAAATGAATTTGCCAATATTGGCATGGTAATTGGTTGCCTGTTGCACGGTGGCATTGGCTATAAACCTGGTCAATGGGCCAGATGCGGCGATTTCATCGTCACTGAACAAGCCCGTAGCCACTTGCGTCAGTAAAAATGCCAACATCGCAAAAACAGACAAGCCGCCCAGCGGATTGTGCCCCACTTCGTGCATGGGTTCACGGCGTCCTTTGAGATAATTAATAATATGTTTGGGAGCATAAATAAACGAGCTAAAACGCGACCATGCGCCCCCTACAAAGCCCCATACGATACGAAACAATAGTAGCGTCAACACACAGTAACCCAAACGGAAATGCCAAGGCATGGCGTTACCGCCAACAGTACCTGTAATCAATGAGCCTATGACACATAGAGCCAACGTCCAGTGGAAAAGTCGCGTCGGCAAGTCCCACACGCGCGTCGTACGATGCTTTGTTGAAGAGGAGGTTTGAAGCGATGATTCGATTGAAGCTTTAGCCATGATGTATTAGTGCTTACCCGAGTATGTTAGTCATAAACTGAACTTTATTTAAAGCAATAAGTCATCATAATAGCAAGCAATGGGTGCTTTGCCTGTTTCCATTTATCAACTTAAAATTTTCTAAAAAGGGACTGTTATGAAACTCGCCGCTACTTTTGCCCTCACAGCCGCAGCCTTTGTGTTTTCTGCACCTGCCAGCGCGCAGTTTCAGAAGCCTGAAGATGCCGTCAAATACCGTCAAAGTGCATTGTCCG
Source organism: Polaromonas sp. (assembly GCA_031390045.1). Taxonomy (GTDB): domain Bacteria; phylum Pseudomonadota; class Gammaproteobacteria; order Burkholderiales; family Burkholderiaceae_C; genus Aalborgiella. The sequence goes on along the minus strand of JANMTB010000126.1, from coordinate 8,537 downwards.
TCATGGGTACGCACTTTGGTCGTATCGGCGCCATGGTCAATGGTCGGGCGCCATTTGATGCGAAGGCCGCACAAGACAGTGCGCAGATTGTGGTCGTGATGAGCTCTTTGCCATGGCCGGCCTTCACACAAAACACAGAAGCCTTGAAAACACGTGCTCTTCCTGAAATTTGGAAAGAAGGCGCCAAATTCAAAGATGCCAGCGAGAAAATGCAGGCTGAAGTCATCAAGCTAGAAGCAGCAACCAAAACCGGGAATTTGGACACCATCAAGGCCGCGTTTGGCGCTGCTGGCGGTTCTTGCAAAAACTGCCACGATTCGTTCCAAGCCAAGGCGAATTAATTATTGATAAATTTTTTGCTATATATTTAATAGCAATATAGGCATAAAATACGCCGGCTAAAGCCTGAATTGTTCTATTTTGAGAGATTCAAGCCGTTTAACTTGCTGCCAATAGCTTTTCTATGAGCACATGTAGCTCTGCAAAATCGGGCTTCCCGACATAACGTTTGACGATTTGACCTTGCTTGTTAACAATGTAGGTCGTTGGCGTCAGCTTGACGTCGTCCCAAGCTTTAGCGACAGAGCCAGTGTTATCTATTGCCACTTTGAATGGCAATTGACGTGTCTCCGCGAAATTCACAACATAGGCTGGCGGGTCATAGCTCATGGCCACCACCAAAGTGTCGTAGCCTTTGTTTTTATATTTATCATAGGTTGATACGATTTGAGGCATTTCCGCCACACACGTGGTGCAGCTGGTCGCCCAAAAGTTCACCAAAGTGACCTTGCCTTTGAAGCTAGAGGTGTTGACTTTCGAGCCATTCAGCAGCACAAAAGTCGATTCAGGCGCCGTTGTCACACCTGTACCCACAAATACATAAGCGCCTACCGCCAATGCCACAGCGGCTACGCTTGCATAGATAAATTTGTTCATAAAGGCTATTTTCTCAGACATTGCAGGACTTGTGCTACAGTTGATACCATGCAAATCGTGAAGTTCAGTTTCTTTTACTTTTATTTTTGGTTCTCAGTCCCCGGCGGACGAGAGGCAAATGCTTAAGTAACCCCAAGCAAGCCCTTCTCGAACAAACCGCCAGACACCAGTCTTGGCGGTTTTTTTTTATCCGATTATTTTCAACATTTATTCATAACCGTTTTATTAGGATTTACGACATGACAAACACAGCAAACGAGCCTTGGTATGCAAAAAACGTTCATAGCAATGACAGAACCAGTCAAACCGACGACGAACGCATCAAGGACATCACCGTGCTACCTCCTCCAGAACATTTGATCCGCTTTTTCCCGATTCAAGGCACAGCCGCTGAATCGTTGATCAGCAGCACCCGCCAGAACATCCAAAACATCATGACCGGCAAAGACGACCGTCTTTTGGTCATCATGGGACCATGCTCCATTCACGACCCTGCAGCCGCGCTGGAATACGCTAAAAAGCTCTTGGCACAACGCGCCAAATATGCTGGGACACTTGAAATTGTCATGCGCGTCTATTTTGAGAAGCCTCGCACCACCGTCGGCTGGAAAGGCTTGATCAACGACCCTTACTTGGATGAAAGCTACCGCATCGACGAAGGCCTGCGCATGGCGCGCCAACTGCTTATCGAAATAAACCGCATAGGCTTGCCGGCAGGTAGTGAATTTTTAGACGTGATTTCACCGCAATACTTGGGCGATTTGATCAGTTGGGGCGCGATTGGCGCGCGCACGACAGAAAGTCAAGTGCACCGTGAGTTGGCTTCTGGCATTTCCGCGCCGATTGGTTTCAAAAACGGCACCGATGGCAACATCAAAATCGCGACTGATGCGATCCAAGCGGCAGCCGGTGGGCACCACTTTTTGTCGATCCATAAAAATGGCCAAGTGGCGATTGTGCAAACCAATGGTAATCCGGATTGCCACGTCATTCTGCGCGGCGGCAAAGCGCCAAATTACGACGCGGCCAGCGTAGCCTCAGCCTGCAAAGACTTGGTCGCAGCCAAACTGCCACCTACTTTGATGGTTGATTGCAGCCATGCCAACAGCAGCAAGCAGCACGAAAAGCAAATCGACGTTGCCAAAGACATCGCCGCGCAACTTGCCAGCGGTTCAAAAAGTGTATTTGGTGTAATGGTCGAAAGCAATTTGCAAGCGGGAGCGCAAAAGTTCACACCGGGTAAAGACCAGCCATCTGCCCTGGCTTACGGCCAAAGCATCACCGATGCTTGCATTGGCTGGGACGACTCGGTGGGTGTGTTGGAAGCGCTGTCACAAGGTGTCTTGTCACGTCGCAAGCAGGGTTAATTGGTCAACCGTACATCACGTTAAGCAGCCAACCAAGCGCTGAGCTGTTTAGCTTGGCTGACTTCTTTACCCGTTTTGAATTGCCAAGTCTGCTCATCAGACTTGGCTGGCCAGTTCACAGTTAAGCTGATCAGTCGTTTGTCGCGCGCAACAATGGCGGTGATTTTTTGGCTTTTCGTTGGGTGTTCGGTGATGTACTGAGTCACATCGTCAAGTTTGTGGATGCGCCAGCTTTGCTCTTTTTTGCCTGTGCTCAAGCTGACGCCCAACCACTCGTCGTTAGCAGCAAAACCCGCTGTCTCAGCCACGCCACCGCTCAATACAACTTTGAGGTTGATACCGTTTGACTCGGTTACACGCAAACCTAGTCGCTGTTGTAACTGCGCCGGTTCATCAGACACGACAACGCCGGATTTGCTGAGTAGTTCACGCACGGGCAGCTCGCTTGTGCTATGCACCCAAGCTTTGATCTCTTTGGCAAATGATCGTCCACCGAGTTCTTCAAGTACCGTTGCAAAGTCTCGCTCACGCATAGGGCCTGCTTTGCAATGCTGCCACAAACCACGCATCACATCATCTAATGTGCACTTGCCTTCTAGTCGCAATGTCAAGTCAAAACACAGCGCCACCAAGGCGCCTTTGGTGTAGTAGCTCACCGTCGCGTTAGCCGTGTTTGGCTCGGGGCGGTAGTATTTCACCCACGCGTCAAAGCTGGCTTCGGCCACAGCTTGCACTTTTCTGCCCGGTGTTTGCATCACTTGGTTGGCAGTTTTGCAGAGCAAATCGAGGTACTGCGTGTCGTCTATCAAGCCCGCACGTCGCAATAGCAAGTCGTCGTAATAGCTGGTGAAGCCTTCAAAGAACCACAGCAGTTCGGTGTAGTTTTCTTGTGAATAGTCAAATTCCGCAAACTCTTTGGGTCGTAAGCGCTTCACGTTCCAGGTGTGGAAATACTCGTGGCTGATCAAACCCATGAGCGTCGTGTAACCCGTCGCATGTTTCGTAACACCTAGGCGCGGTAAATCTTGGCGTTTGCAAATCAGCGCGGTAGAGTTACTGTGCTCTAAGCCGCCATAGCCATCGTCCACAGCATTCAGCATGAAAACATAGCTTTTAAAAGGTGGCTTAGCGGTTTTGCCATGCCAAAACGCCATTTCTGTTTCGCAAATCTTCTGCGTATCGGCTATTAATTTTGCACCATCAAACGTCGCTGTTGCACCCGCTACGACAAAGCGATGTTTCACGCCACGTACCGTGAAATTAGCACTCCAAAAATCACCCAATTCAAACGGACAATCAACCAATGCATCGTAGCTAGGAAACGAATAGCTGCCAAAACCTTGCTTATTAACCTTCAATGGCGTTGCACCTGTGGCGATTTGCCAATGCCGTTTGCTAGGTGGCGCTTTCAGTTCTAAGGTGTGCCGTGCGTCCTCTTGTCCTTCAACACGCAGGCATAAGGATGTGCTGTTGAAAAAACCACGCGCATCGTCCAGCCATGCTGTCCTCACCGAGCTGTCGTGAGCAAACACTTGGTAGCTGATGGTTAAAGGCTTGTTGGAATCGCAATCAATTTGCCAAGAGCACTTGTCCGCTTGAATCGCTTCTAATTGTTTTTTGCCTTGAAAGGCTTTGAGTTTTTGCAAGTTCTTTGCAAATTCTCGCACCAAGTAGCTGCCCGGAATCCATACGGGTAACGACACATGCTGCGTGATAGCAGGCTGGGCAATGGTGAGTGTGACTTGAAACAAGTGCGCGTTCAAGTCATGTAAATCAACGCTGTAAGTAATCATGTCCTCAAGAATACCGCAAACCTGCTGAACTTTCGCTGTGGCAATAAAAAAGCGCTGAATATCGCTATTCAGCGCTTGTGTGTTTGGGCAGAATTTAGGCGGTCAAATCTACCATCTTTGCGCCTGGCGCATTGGTTTGTACGGATTTGATGCCGTTGTCGCGGGCTTTTTCTGACTCGTACATTTCACTCTTACCGATCACTTGGTGGTTGCCAGCTTTGAGCACGAAGTAGGGCGATTTGTTTTTGCCTTCTAACTTGGCAAAGCGACCACCATCTGGCGCATTTTTTTGCACAGAAGCAATGCCATTCAACGCGCTTGATTTTGACTCATACATCTCGCTGGCCAAAATAATTTGACCATTGCCTGCTAGCAAATTAAAAAAAGTTTTGCCATTTTTCGATTTTTTCAACTCAAATTTTCCGGCCATGAAAGTCTCCTAGTTAAAAAGTGGGTAAGGGGTTACGAGCTCGTTAACCGTATCGAAACACAGTTAGCACTCAGTTTGTAACCTCAAATGCCGCACTTGGCAACGGGTGAATGTGGACTTAATGTCGCTTAAGTCACACTTTGCTCATGTTTTATTTGGCAGCAGCGAGTAATTTTTCAACTTGCGCAGCGTCAATCGCGCCTGGCACGCGAGAGCCGTCTACAAAAAACATGGTGGGTGTGCCCGTAATTTTGAATTTCTTGCCAAACTCGACATTGCGCGCAATGGCGGCGGTGTCGCAAGTCGCTGCCACAACAGCCTGGTCACGCACCATGTAGTCTTGCCAAGCTTTGGCTTTGTCTTTGGCGCACCACAAATTATTAGATTTGGTGACTGAATCTGGTCCTAGGATAGGGTACAAAAACATGTAGAAGGTCACGTTGTCCACTTTTTGCATCTCACGCTCAAAGCGCTTGCAGTAGCCGCAGTTTGGGTCTTCAAACACCGCAATCTTGCGTTTGCCGTTACCGCGAACCACGGTGAAAGCGTCTTTAATAGGCAAGGCTGAAAAGTCGATAGCGCTTAGTTTGTTGGTGCGAAGTTCAGTCAAGTTGGTGCGGGCTTTGGTGTCAAACACGCTACCTTGAATCAAAAAGTTGCCTTCTGAATCGGTATAAAAAATCTCAGTCCCATTAACACGCACTTCAAACAAACCGTCCATCGGTGTTTTGCTGATTTCATCAATCGCAGGCAAATTGGGCAAGCGCTCGGCGAGGTTTTTACGAATCACGGCGTCTTGTGGTGTAGCCGCAAAAGCGCTGATGCTGAGCAGCAAGCCAGCGAGCAATTGGACCGAAAACTTCTTAAATGCAAACATACTTAAATCCCAACTTTATAAATTTAATACTTAATCTAAAAAAACCTAGCTTTAAAAGCCGCTACAAACCCATATTCCACTACAACCCCATTGCTCGTTTTGTCACCCACTGCTTCAAGCTGCCACTGCGCTCAAAGCCCTGCATCCCCCAATTTCGTAGCGCTTGCATCGGTGACTCCTGTCTGGCAAACAGCTGCTGCAGTCCATCCGTCACCGTTCCCAGCGCAAGCGCATCTAGTTTACGTGCCCGTTCATAACGTCTGAGCAGCTTGAAATCGCCGACAGATCGCCAGTATTCTTTTGCGCCCAGCGTTTTTGCCAATTCAGCAGCGTCCGCCAGCCCCAAGTTCAAACCCTGCCCAGACAGCGGATGCACCGTGTGCGCTGCATCCCCCGCCAGCGCCCAACTGCCCAAAACAGCATCTTTACCCACCCATTTTCTAGCCCCCGCCAGCTGCAGCGGCCACGTAGCGCGTTCGCTATACAGCGTCATATCGCCCAAAGCGTGTTCGCTATGAATGGATACTTCAGCTGCAAACTCGTCACCCGTCAGCGCCATCAACTCTTTTGTACGATCCTCGGATACAGACCAAACCAGCGCCACAGAGTTCCCCGGATGGGGTTGATTCGGCTCTGAAAGCGGCAAAAATGCCACTATTTCGTTATATTTATCGCCATTTTTGAACCATTGCAGCGCTTGGTTGTTGTGCGGCAGTGTGCCCGCCAGCCGTGCCGCAATCGCGTGCTGGTGGTAAGGTGTCACGTCAAACTCCACGCCCAGTTCTTCACGAGTCACGCTGTTTTTGCCTTCGCAAATCACGGTCAAGTCGCGTCGAATGGCTGTATTTGAATTCTGTAAGTGAGCACTCGCTACCTGTTCAATCGTCGTAATCAGGGGTTGATACTTCACCGCCTGCAACAATTGCGCCTCCAAAGCCGGTACATCCACAATCCAAGCCAATGCCTCAGACCCATGCTCTGCAGCACTGAAATTCACCCGCCCCGTCGTATCGCCATGCACCTGCATGCCCAAAACCGGCGTCGCATGCGCAGCATCTGGCCATACCCGCAGCGATTCAAGTAGGCTCTTAGAAGCCGAGTTGAGCGCATAAGCCCGAACATCAGCTCTTTCGCCAGTTGCAGATTCCACCTTAGCCTCACTCACCAAAGCCACCCGAAACCGCTCCTTAGCCAGCAACAACGCCAATGTCCGCGCCACGATGCCGGAGCCTTGAATGCAAATGTCGTAGTGGGTGCTCATACAGCCATTGTAAAAGGTTACGGAAAACCTTTGAAATTTGTTATTTGCTATGAATTTAAGAGCATCTTAGGCAATAAATACAACGGCTATAGCCTAAAATGAGGGTGTATTTATCGTGTAAAATGAATCCATGACCTCCAAATACCCAACCCAATACGACGTTCGCGCGAAAATCGCTCAGCTTTTCATTTACCCGATCAAATCTTGCGCTGGGATTGAGTTGAAGGAGGCGGTTTTGACGGATACGGGGTTGGATTTGGATCGGGCTTGGATGGTGGTGGACGAGCAGGGCGTGTTTTTGTCACAGCGAGAGTTGCCGCGTATGGCGCTGATTCAGCCGCTGTTGAAGACTTACGACATGATCGTCAAAGCGCCTGGCATGTTGGCTTTGCACGTGTCTATTGACGAGGTGGAGAAGCCTGTGACGGTGACCGTTTGGGAAGATACCGTCAAAGCGTTTGACATGGGGGACTTGGCAGCCCAGTGGTTCAGCGACTTTTTGGAGCAAACGGTCAGATTGGTGCGTTTCGACCCTGAGCAAACCCGTTTGTCCAGCATGAAATGGACGAACGGCATCGAGGCTAAAAACGGTTTTGACGATGGTTTTGCGGTGTTGGTGACCAGTGTTGCGTCGCTCAAGGTGCTGAACGACAAGCTTGTTGCAGACGGTGAAAAAGCCGTCACCATGCAGCGCTTCCGCCCGAACGTGGTGTTAACTGGGGTTGATGCGCATGACGAAGACCGTTTGGACACGCTGAACATTGAAACCCAAGAAGGCGTGGCGCAGCTGAAACACGTTAAACCCTGCGTGCGCTGCACGATTCCAGATGTGGATTTGCAATCAGGCAAACAAGGCACGGCTGTGGGCGATATGCTACAAAGTTACCGCGCGGACCCGCAGATGGATGGTGGCATCACGTTTGGCATGAACGCGATTGTTTTGAGCGGCGAGGGCTCAACGCTGCGTGTGGGGCAGGCAGTGAGTGCGAACTATACGTTTTGAGGTGTTTTGAGGAATTCTGACATGGAGCGACTTCTCATCATCAACCCCAATACGACGCAAAGCGTCAGCGACAAGCTTGACGCCATCGCCAAACAAGTATGCGGTCTAGATGTGCAAATTCGCACCGTCACGGCTAGCTTTGGCGCACCCTACATCGACAGCGAAGCCAGCTACGCCATCGCCGCCCATGCGACTTTGGAGGCTTTGAATGCCGCGCTACAGGACGACAAAACCGCACCGCACTCGATATTGATAGCCTGTTTTGGCGACCCCGGCTTGCTGGCTTTGCGGGAAAGTACGGATATAGCAGTGACTGGCTTGGCAGAAGCTGCCTTCATGGAAGCCGCAAAATTCGGTCGTTTTGCCATCGTCACCGGCGGCGCGCGGTGGAAGCCCATGCTTGAGCGCCATGCCCATATGCTGGGTTTTGACGCGGCATTGGCCGGTATCCACACCGTGCAACCCTCTGGCCTGCAGCTGGCGCAAGACCCTGAAGCTGCCAAAATCTTGCTGGCAGAAGCTTGCAAAACAGCCTTACGCGACTTCAATGCCCAAGCCGTGATTCTGGGTGGTGCAGGCTTGGCGGGTATGGCGGCGAGTATTCAATCGCAAGTCGATGCGCCCATCGTTGATAGCGTGCTAGCGGGTGTGCGGTTGGCCGTGCATAGGGCCTAAATTGCCGTTTTTAGGCTGATTTTTCCAGTTTCGTGTAAAATAAGGGCTAAATTTGGCTCTAGCCGGCGTATTTATTGCCTGTATTGCTATTAAATATATAGCAAAATAAATCTCTCATCAAATTAGGAATCTTGTAGCATGAAATGCGGAATTGTGGGCTTGCCCAACGTCGGTAAATCGACCCTGTTTAACGCC
>JANMTB010000088.1:0-35245 GCA_031390045.1 Polaromonas sp. | reverse complement strand
TCTTTCGTTCTGGCTGAGGTGTTTGTAATTCATGGGGCAACTTTGACTTGCAGGTCTTGAGGAGCTTTAGATGCTAAAACATCCTCAGCCATCTCTTAACCATTAGTTATTCAAAGTTGCACTTCGTACTTGAATCCGCCTCATTTAAAAAAGCCAACGCTATCAAAAAAATAGTACCGCAGAGAGCAAATACCCCAAGTTGAAAGTTAAACAAGAAGATAACGATAAGATAAATTGGAAACCAAGGTGCATCAAAAAACGCAAACAAAGCGTTGCCGGTTAAAAACTGCCGAATGGTTGTCAAGTCTTGCAAAGCCTGACCTGCATTGCCGCCAGCTTTCTTTAAATTGGCTTCAAAAGCGGCGGTATAAAAGCGTTTGTTCAGCTTCATGTCTAGTTGCGCACCAACGCGAATCAGCACAAAACTGCGCAAAAACTCTAGTGCACTCATGAACAAGAAAGCTCCCAAGACCATGATGGTTAACATCAACAATGTGGTTTCGTTGCGGCTTGTTAGTACGCGGTCATAGACTTGCAGCATGTAAAGCGAAGGCACGAGCATCATCATATTGATAATGGCGCTGAAAACACCCACGGTACGAAATGCGCCCCTGAACTCGTTCAAAGCCAGAGCCATTTCATTTTTGGATGATTTGAAAACATTGAACATATAGATTTGCCCGAAAAGAAAAGCCGTATCGACATGGCGGTAAACCTGCCAATATTTATGTTACATCTTGTGTGCATCTTAGACAAGAAGCCGTCTAAATAACGACAAAGTGTGATTTATGCAACATTTATAAGTATTGCAACGTTAGGAGCAGAAGCTTTAAGTTTTAAAAAGAGCTTCAAAACCATCAAAGGGCTCAAAGCGCTTGTTTCGGTAGCAAAGCCGTGTGGGGCCAGGTAGGGCGCGTTCACGTATCGAGTGTTGCGCATCGCCCGGGTAGGTAATAGTGCGCAAACCCTCAAAGTCAAACGGTTCTGGTTCAATCACCGCTGGCGGTTTGCTGCGGGCTTCTGATAAGGCACTAGCAACGGTGCGGTGGTGCGACAAATGCGCCAAACTCATGATTTGCGGTGGCGCAAGCGCGATGCCACCGCTCCAATATTCTTCAAGCGCGACACGTGGTGCGAGCCACACGCTCTCAGTCGCTTCATAGTTGTCGTGCACAGCGGTTTGATTATTTGGTACGGATGCTATGAAAAAGCGAGTATCGAAGCGCTTGGTGGACACAGACGCGAGTTTTGGGGTGATCCAGCGCGACCAAGGCTGCACATGCTGAGTTTGCAGTCGTAAGCCAAGCTGCGCAAGTATGTCTGGGAAACTATGACCATTTTTGAGCAATTCTGCGGCTTTAGCGGTGACATCAAGATTTGCATTTTCGGCAAACAATACCCCAGATTCTTCAAACGCCTCGCGCAAAGCAGCCACGTACAATGCAGCGGCATTATGGTGACCCAAAGCTGGCTCATTCAACGCGGCATGCAAAGCTTGCGGTGCTTGGTCAATACGCGCAGTCATGTCGGTCAGTACATCTGCTGCGTCTAGTTTACCGCCTGGAAAAACATATGCACCACCTAAAACGTCAGACAAACCACTGCGCTTGATCAAAAACACCTCAAGTCCCGTAGGCGCATCGCGTAACAAAACGACCGTAGCGGCATCTCGAACGGGGGTGGTAATAGCTTGGTGGTTTAATTCCATAATAGAGTTTGATACTTTTTTAACGTCGAAGAATAAGGAAACTGAGCATGTCGAATGATTTGAATTTGGATTTTAAGGGCCGTGTTGCTATTGTGACGGGTGCCGGCGGAGGCTTGGGTCGCCAACATGCCTTGGCTTTGGCCGCACGTGGCGCCATAGTGGTGGTGAACGACTTGGGCGGTGCTAGAGATGGCACTGCAGGCACGCAGTCTATGACAGCTGCACAAGCTGTGGTCGAAGAAATTCGCGCTGCAGGTGGCGAGGCGATGGCCAATGGCGCGTCGGTAACAGACTTTGCAGCAGTGCAAACTATGGTGGCTGACGCGGTAGCGCAGTGGGGTAGGGTGGACATCTTGGTTAACAACGCGGGCATTTTGCGGGACAAGAGTTTTGCAAAGATGGAAATTGCAGATTTTGCACTCGTCGTAGACGTGCATTTGATGGGTGCTGTGAACTGCAGCAAAGCGGTTTGGGCGATCATGAGCGAGCAAAAATATGGTCGAATTTTGATGACAACCTCTTCCAGCGGTTTGTACGGCAATTTTGGACAAGCCAACTATGGTGCTGCCAAAATGGCCTTGGTTGGCTTGATGCAAACGCTGTCTATCGAAGGTGCAAAAAACGACATTCGTGTCAATTGTCTCGCTCCAACTGCTGCCACACGGATGACGGAAGGTTTGATGTCAGAAGAGGTTTTGGCAGCGCTGAAGCCCGAAGCCGTCGTCCCAGCCATGTTGGTGATGGTGAGCGAAACTGCTCCAAACCGCACGATTTTATGCGCCGGAGCTGGCACGTTTGAGGCAGCGCACATCACGCTGACGCAAGGCGTGCACATTGGATTAAGTAGCGATGCACCTGAGCTTTTAGCTGCAAAACTGGCTGAAGTGACGAATCGACAAAATGACACCGTTCCCCTGAGCGGTTCTGCACAGGGCACGAATGAAATTGGTAAGTTGATGGCTAGTAAGCGATAAAACTTGAATTAATAAAAGATCACACAAACTTGAAAACCCTCAACATCATCGGCGCAGGACGCGTAGGGCGCAGCTTGGCGCATTTGTGGCACAAGCAGGGCGTGTTTGCGATTCAAGATGTGCTGACGCGATCGCATACCAGTGCTGGTGAAGCAGTGCAGTTCATTGGCGCTGGCAAATCCGTTCCGAGCTTGAGCCATATGCGAAAAGCAGATGTTTGGATGCTTGCTGTGCCTGATGGTCAAATTAGCATTACAGCAAGTAAAATAGCCGAATATTTGGCCAAAATAGAGTTAAAAACGTCTATAGACAGTGTATTTATTGCTTTTAATGCTACAATTTTTCACTGTAGTGGAGCGCTGTCTACTGTTGAATTGCAGCCTTTGCGGGATATAGGTTTGCAAGTTGCCAGCGCCCATTGCCTTTTGAGCTTTAGCGCGCCAAGCTCTGCGGTGACGCAGTTTGCAGGAACGCCGTGTGCGCTTGAAGGAGATACTTTAGCTAAACAGACTTTGCAATCTGCCTTTGAAGCCATTGGTGCCAACTGTTTTGATATTGCCGAAAAAGATAAGATGTTGTACCACGCCGCTGCCGTGTTTGCGACAAATTTTTTGCCTGTTTTGCAAGTGGTCGCGGCAGACTTGTGGCGTAGCTCTGGCATGCCGGTGGACATGATTGAGCCTTTGAACGCCTCGTTGCTGCAAAAAGCTGTACAAAATATTAGCACCCAAGGTGCTACCAAAGCTTTGACAGGACCCGCCGCCCGAGGTGATGTCGACTTGGTGGCGATGCAAGGCACAGCCGTTACTGCCTGGAATGCCCAAGCGGGATCAGCTTATACGGCCTTGAGCCTACTCGCTATGAAAATCGCGAAAGACGGTACGATTCAAAGTACGATTGAAAATAAGATTCAAAATACGCCAACGAAGGAAAAATGAATATGAACCTATTGACAACAACAACCGTTTTGTATGCAGAGCAGGACGCAGTAGCGATTTTGACGCTGAATCGACCTGACGCTTTGAACAGCTTTACCCGCCAAATGCACAAAGAGCTGTGGGCGGCGCTGGACCAAGCAGAGGCAAACCCAGCCATCCGCGCCTTGGTCATCACCGGTGCGGGTCGTGCGTTTTGCGCGGGTGCGGATTTGGCTGAGTTTGATTTTGCACCTGGCCCAAGTATGGAAGATTTGATGCGACGTGCTGACCCGTATGGCGTGATTGATGACTCCTTCAATCCCACAGCGCGTCGTTTGCAAGCCCTGCGTATGCCGACGATTGCGGCAGTCAATGGTGTGGCTGCTGGTGCGGGTGCGTCGATTGCCATGTCGTGCGACATAGCGATTGCTGCGCCGGGTGCGAGTTTTATTCAAGCGTTCAGCAAGATCGGCCTGGTGCCAGACACGGGTGGCAGCTGGTTTTTACCGCAGCGCCTAGGCTTTGCGCGGGCGATGGGGCTGGCTATGACGGGAGACAAGTTGAGCGCTACACAAGCTAAAGAATGGGGCATGATTTGGGATGTTGCTGATGATTGCGTCGCTGCTGCTACGACGTTTGCCGAACGCATGGCGATCATGCCGACCAAAGCGTTGGTGGCGACACGAGTGCTGTTTCGCGAAGCTCAAAGCCGTACTTTAAACCAACAATTGGACGAAGAGCGCAATGTCCAATCCGTTATGGGGCACACGCATGACTACATCGAGGGCGTAACAGCTTTTAAAGAAAAACGCCCCGCTAAGTTCAGAGGGGCGTAGTTTTAAGTTGAGGTTAGTTACTTCACCGTGACTGTAATGCGCTCACTCATTACCACGGGGTGATGTGGGATGTGGTTTTGGTCGCCCAGTACCAGTTGCAAGGTATGCATACCAGGCTTCAAAGCGATAGACACTTCGGTTTGACCCAAACCAAAATGGCGGTGTTGGTCACTCATCGGGATGCCACTGTTCACATCCAATTCAGCTACATCCACCAATAAATGGTGATGTCCGGTGCCCGCTTTTTCAACACCAGCTGGGGCTACGCCCATGCCTTTGAGGCCAAACTGCACATTCAGAGGGCTAGAGACGGTATCTCCGTTTTTAACGTTGATGAAATACAAGCTGGTGCCAGACACAGCGGCTACTTTGTTGTAACTACCTAATACAGTTGGTGTGCTGACATTGGCTTTGAGTGGTGCAGTGGGTGCCGCACTGCCGTGCATCACATTGTAAAGGCTATTGCAGCCAGCGAGCGTTAAAACACTGATCAGTAAAAGGGGCAAGCTTGCTTTCATTCAAAGTCTCCGTTAAAGTATAAAAAATGACTGAATAGTTACAAAACATGCACGTTACACTTTGATGGCTTGAAAGTCAACTAAATGTCCTTAAATTCGTTGTGTTTATACGTACGAACATATTGAGTTAACTGATGAACCCACCTTATAAAACCCTTAACAAAGCAACTCTTAAAACAGTTTTTGTTCGTTCAACGTGGACAACGATGGCTGTGGGCACTTTGTCTGCCATGTTTGCTTTGGTGGGGACATGTACGGCACAGAGCAATGAAGCAGCTCAGGTCACAACCCAGCATGCTGTCGCAGCTAAATCATTAATCACAGCAGATTTAGACGCGATTAACACCCAAACGTTTGACTGGCAAGACGCTGCCCGTAACCGCGCAGTACCTGTGCGTTTGTACTTGCCAGACGCGAAAGCCAATGGTTCTAAGCCCGCACCCTTAATCGTCTTTTCACACGGTTTAGGCGGCTCGCGCAATGGCTACCAATATTTAGGTCGCTACTGGGCCAGTCACGGTTTTGCCAGCTTGCATGTGCAGCACATTGGCAGTGACAACAATTTATGGCGCGGCAACCCGTTTGGCTTGACCTTCCGCCTCACTGAAGCCGCCAAAGACTCTGAAGCCATGGCGCGCGCCAAAGATGTCAGCTTTGCGTTGACTGAGCTACTTGCCTTGCCTGCACTTGCTGGGCGTGTAGATGCCAACCGTATCGTCGCGGCTGGGCACTCTTACGGCGCGAATACCACCATGCTCTTAGCCGGTGCGGCTGTTCCACGTCAGGGTGAAAAAGGCAACGAGGTACTCAACCTGCGCGACCCCCGCATCAAAGCCGCCATGCTGCTATCCGCGCCACCGTTTTACGGCTATGGCAATCCTGCGGCGATTTTGGGTTCTATCACTTTGCCCACATTGCACATCACAGCAACCGGAGACGAAATCATGGTGCCGGGCTACGGTTCTGGCTTTGAAGATCGCGTGAATGTGTTTAACGCGATGGGTGATTTGCGCAAAACACTGGTTGTGTTCACAGGTGGATCGCACAGCATTTTCACCGACCGTACAACGACGGGTGGTGCTGAACTTAACCCCAAAATCAAAGCGGCAACGCAGGAGCTGTCTTTGGCGTTTTTGAAACAGATTTTCAATGGTGACGGAGCGGCACTGTCAGCTTGGCAGCCTAAATTTGCTGATTTGTTGGCAAGGTTTGTACCTGCAAAGTGATTCGCCAATGAATTTGACGTGATTTTGTCTCTTTATCGGTTAAAATAGAAGAAAATATTGCCATAGCCGGCGTATTACATGCCTATTTAGCTATTATATTTATAGCAAATATTGAATTCTCAAGCAATTCAGCATTCATTTCGTCAATTTTAGAAAGCTCCTTGATGGCCATCCAATGGTTCCCCGGTCACATGAATGTGACCAAGCAAGCCATCAGCGATCGCATCAAAGACATTGACGTCGTGGTCGAATTGCTAGACGCTCGCTTGCCTGGATCGAGTGCGAACCCGATGTTGGCAGAGTTGACAAGTAGCAAACCCGCACTCAAAGTGCTTAATAAACAAGATTTGGCTGACCCTGAGCGCACTGCGCTGTGGCTGGCGCATTACAACGCTTTGCCCAATACCCGCGCTATTCCTATGGCAGCGACGGATGCTGCACCTGCTAAAGCCCTCGCCAAAGCCTGCAAAGAGCTCGCACCGCTGCGCGGAGGCATGATCAAACCGCTGCGGGTGCTGATTTGCGGCATCCCTAACGTGGGTAAATCCACGTTGATCAACACCATGACTGGGCGAAAATTCACCAAAACTGGCGACGAGGCTGGAGTCACCAAAATCGAACAGCGCATCACCTTGGCGGACGATTTCTATCTCTACGACACCCCTGGCATGCTTTGGCCACGCATCATTGTCGAGAAAAGCGGCTACAACTTAGCCGCCAGTGGTGCGGTGGGGCGCAATGCGTTCCAAGAGGAAGATGTGGCCTTGGAGCTGATTGATTATTTGATCTCCAATTACCCCTCGCAACTAGAAGCGCGCTACAAACTTGACTCTGTAGCCGGTAAAACCGATGAACAAGTGCTAGAAGCTATCGGCATCAAACGCGGTGCTTTGCTGGGCAAAGGTAAGGTGAATCTGCAGAAAGCG
Organism: Polaromonas sp.; assembly: GCA_031390045.1. Lineage (GTDB taxonomy): Bacteria > Pseudomonadota > Gammaproteobacteria > Burkholderiales > Burkholderiaceae_C > Aalborgiella. The sequence continues at coordinate 28,140 of JANMTB010000088.1, read as the reverse complement.
GCTGAAATTGTGATTTTCGATTTCAGAACCTGCAGCATTGGCAACATCACACTGGAAACACCAGCCGAATTCGCGCAATGGCTGGCAGTTGGGCAAACCATAGATGCAGAGCGCCAAGTCAAAAAAGACGCGATTGAGTTGGATCGGAAAATTCGGTTTAAGAAGATTCCGCGGCCATCAAAGCGGAAAATTGATTAATTTAATATTGCCCAGGTTTGCTACACCAAATCTTCAATAGCCAGTAAGTGGTAACGTTGAGCGTATGAAAACGATACTTTGCGTACCTCTTTCATCACAAGCTCGGTCTCTTCATCGGAATGTACTCGTACCAATAAAGCGTGGTGACCTTGTCTTGCCAAGTTGATGTATTTGAGCACCGTCGCAGCCTCAGTACCAATAGATGGCACGTCTGACTGAGACTCCTCGGCGGCAAGTTTACCGATATCTCGAAATACAGCCTGCGGGCTCATATGCAGCAGCTCACCGTTTTCAGCCATGCTGGCGTTCAACTCTTGGGCTACTTGCTGGGCATCTTGCGCGTTGGGAAACATCACAAAGGCGTAACCGTTCGGGTAAAACACATCGCTCATGGTAAACATACTAGACGTAATTTCGATGGTTTTCATGGCGTAGATTTCCAAGTTAATTTGATGAACATTTGCTTTATTAGCGAATCAACAAAACAGGTGTTTTGCTGTTGGCAAGTACTTTGGTGGCTACCGAACCCATCACCATGTTGACAATCGTGCCATGACCGTGTGACCCCATGATCAGCATGTCAAATTTGCCGTCGTCTGCAAATTTTCCGATCGTTTCGCCGATTTGACCTACTTTTGTAGATGTCTTCGCGTTGATGCCGTGGCGTAGTAGAAATTTATGCACGGGCGAGATGATTTTTTCAGATTCAGAGCTGTAGTAGTTGTCTACAATTTCCTTCCCAACTGCTGCTCGGGCGCGTGGTGGCACGGGTGGTTGAACAGTTAATACTGTGAAATCATTATTGGTATGAAACACTTCGTCATGCGTGACCAAATAAGCCAACATTTTTTTTGTATAACTACTGCCGTCTACTGAAAGAAGAATTCTCATGGTGGTTCCTTAGTTAGTATTTAATACAAACCACATTTTGAACTCCTTTTTTAAACCCGTCACCGTTTCGCTTCGAATTAGTGCAATATTTCACCTAAATGAAGTAATTTTGAGTGATTCTCCTACAAGCGACTTGCACGGTTTGCTAGGTGTGTTGTCATAATCAGCGCATGAAAAAAACTTGGCGTCACACGGAACGACACAAAAACCAGCGCATTGGTTGGCTCAGAGCCGCGGTGCTTGGTGCTAATGACGGTATTGTTTCAACAGCTAGCTTGATTTTGGGCGTGGCCGCAGCGGGAGTAACCTCGCAAAACATATTGATAACCGGTGTGGCAGGATTGGTGGCTGGCTCGATGTCAATGGCTGCCGGTGAGTATGTATCTGTAAGTTCGCAATCGGACACAGAGAAGGCCGACATTGAAAAAGAGCGCTTAGAGCTAGCTAGCCAGCCCGATCATGAGCTTGCTGAATTGGCTGCTATTTACATGTCGCGCGGTTTAAACGCTGATACTGCTAAAACCGTCGCTGCGCAGCTCATGGCGCATGACGCTTTGGGCGCGCACACTCGTGATGAATTGGGTATCTCGGACACATCAGCCGCGCAACCCGTGCAAGCAGCGATTGCTTCTGCGGCAACATTTGCCGTGGGTGCCGCATTGCCGCTAATGGTCGTTTTTGTATCACCACAACCCATGTTGAGTGTGGCTGTGGCCGCTAGTTCACTGGTATTTTTAGCTGCTTTAGGTTCACTGGCTGCTCGTGCAGGCGGCTCATCGGTCATGACAGCGGCAATGCGCGTGACGTTTTGGGGCACGTTGGCAATGGCTTTAACCTATGTCGTGGGTGCTCTGTTTGGCGTTGCAGCTTAATGAAATTTCATAACTGACTGGATCGGGGAATCTATGCAGCAGACAAGTTGGTATTCACAGTTTGCAAAAAAAGCAGCTCATTTTTGTGGTCGACCACGAGTTTTCACCATTGCGGTCGCCATCATCGCGGTTTGGATTGTCACAGGTCCTATTTTTAATTTCAGCGACACTTGGCAATTGGTCATCAACACGGGCACAACCATCATCACCTTTTTGATGGTTTTTTTGATTCAAAACACGCAAAATCGAGATACCCAAGCCATTCAAGTCAAGCTCGATGAGCTGATTCGTGCTACCCAAGGGGCGCACAATGCTCTGCTAGATTTGGAGGAGCTGGAAGAAGAAACGCTGAACGCGTTTCGTTTGAAATACCAAGCGCTGGCTGCTGCTGCAAGAACCGAACTTAGCCGTGGCGATCTAGACACGGGGACGCCGGAGCCGTGAGCGGCGAACAAGCCGCTGCGATCTGCGCCACATGGCGATGATCTGTGCCACAGCATCCCCCCATCACATTCAAGTACTCTAGCCGCTTTTTAAGATGAGCATACTGTGCCCCTAGTTCGGCGGGGTCGCCACTGTCAAGTTCGGTACTTTCGTTCAACTCTGCATGGCTCTTGCGTGATGCGTTCGCACGCACGCCGTGTATCCGATCCGACCACAAACCGCCCTCAGCCAATACGTGTTCAAAATGTGTGGGATGGGCGCAGTTGATCATGTAATAGCAGGGATAGGCGGATGTCGCCTGATCCACTTGCTCGATGGCTGCTTGTAGCGTCTGACCGCTCGGCAGCCTGCCGTCGGTCTCGACGGTGAAAGAGATAGCGACTGGCAACTCTGCACCCTGAGCCGCCCGTACAATGCCAACGGCCTCTTGCGCGTAGTTCATGGTGGTGGCGCAGACCATGTCAGCAGCCGTATCGGCAAAGGTTTCGATTTGCTGGCGATGATAATCATGCGCCTCCTGCACTGACATTGCATGATCAATCACGTAGCCATCGCCGCGCGGCCCTAGGCAACCGCTGATGACCACGGGGTTCTGCTCGGTTTCATACTCGTTCCGGATCTCTTGTAGCAGGTGGATCGTCTTATGGTTTGCCGCCGCCAGGGCTTCTGGTGTGTAACCGAGCTTAGCCCCCCAGTCTGCGCTGGCTCGCCAAGTTGCGCTTTCCAGAACAAGTCCGCAGCCAAACCGCTTTGCGATCTCGGCATAGCTGCGAAAGTACTTGCGAAGCGCCGCCTCGCCTTGCGGTGTTTCGAACAGGATGAATGCCGCGAAATCCGGCAACTCCCATCGTTCATGAAATATCAGCGTGGTTTCGAGACCACCGTCAGCAATGTAAAACCCGCCGCCGAGTTGCGGCAAATGATTGCGGTATTTCGCCATGGTCCACCTCCCATCTCATAACCTACATCTTGTCGGTAAACACATCCGTGCTCAGATACCGCAACCCCGAGTCCGCAATGACGGTAGCCACAGTCGCGCCAGCACCCAAACGCTTGGCGATGCGCAAGGCTGCAACAATATTTGCACCCGACGATATACCCGCAAAAATTCCTTCCTCACGCGCCAAACGGCGCGCCATCTCCTTGGCTTCCTGGGTGGACACGGTTTGAATCTCGTCAACAAGCTCAGGTCGCCATAGCGGCGGAATAAAGCCAATGCCAATACCTTCAATCTGGTGCGAGCCAGAGGCTTGCCCAGACAAGACTGCTGATTCCGCCGGCTCTACAGCGACAGCTAAGATGCCATCTTTGTGGTGTGACAGGGCTTGCATGATGCCATGGATCGAGTGTGCCGTGCCGACAGTTTGCACCAAGGCGTCGATCTGACCGCCTGCTTGTAGCCAAAGCTCCTCACCCAGCGGCACGTATCCTTTAATCGCATCATGGTTGTTGAGCTGATCACAGTACCAATGGTTGGGTCGCAGACTGATCTCGTCGGCAGTGTGGATCATGGCCTTGATCAGCTCGGCGTTTATTTTTTTATTGTCGCTCGGTACGATCGTGATACGCGCGCCGAACGCCTGCATCGTACGCAACTTCTCGTTGCTGAAGGCGTCAGAAAACACGATCTCCAAAGCGTAGCCTTTGGTCGCACACACAAACGCCAGCGAGATGCCAGTGGTACCCGCAGTGTATTCCACCACCGTACCACCCGGTTTCAGGCGTCCACTGGCCTCAGCACCATCAATTGCCGCTTTGGCCATGCGGTCTTTCATGCTACCAGTCGGATTCGCCCATTCCAGTTTGACGACAATGCGCGCCGAACTAAGCGGCACGATTTTTTGCAGCTCGATCATGGGCGTGTTGCCAATAGCATCTAAAAGTGAGTTTTTCATGTTAAGACGTTGCGCCATTTTGTAAGAGATGTCAATACCGTGATTTGGCTTCTCTTGGGTTGTGTAATTGCCAAGCGCATGAAGCACAGTCAATTAAAATTCGCTATGCTTGAAATTTATAAATCAAGTCATTTTTGCCTCACATATAACCGCCCAGTTAGGAAAAACAACATGAGCACATTCGCAGCACCGCCGATGGTGAGCTTGGAAGACATGCGCCAGGCGCTTGAAACACCGTCAATCATCGTGATCGACATCCGCGAGCCTCACGAACACGCCAATGGTGTAGCTAGTGGCGCACAATTGTTCCGATGAGCCAATTGGGCGATCGGTTGAGTGAACTGCCTGCACCTGGCGCAGAGCCGTTTTGGGTGATCTGCAATACCCAGGTACGATCAGCCAATATCGTCGGGCAACTACAAAATATGGGCTATACAATGCAAGCTATGTGAACGGCGATATGAGCCAATGGGCAAGGCAAGCTTGGCCTATGGTAAAGCCGTAATCGTATTTGCTGTTTTGTTAGTCTATGTAACATTTTTTGACTTCTAAAGTATCTATAAATATATTTAAGTATCAATAAAGCTAAACGGTATTTATTTGGTCGTTAAAGTTTATTGATGCTTCGAAGAGATATTGTGCTTTTTGAATTTGTACGTTGACTTAACTTTCAAGGAGTCTTCACATGTTACGCAGAAATCTACTTATTTTGACTGGCGTTGCAACCGCAACCACCCTCCTAACTGCATGCGGAAGCAGTGCGTGCCAAAATAGACATTGGCATATTGGATACTGACTCGCCAGAACCATAGCATTCCAAAAAATTACCTCTAGGGAAAGCATGACTTCGATTTAGTGTGTCTATTCGCTAAGATGTTGACATGAAAAAATTACCTAATCTTATTCATTCAATATTCGCTAAATCAACTCTCACAGCTGCGGCGATGTTGGCTGCTTGGCCGACTACACATGCGCAAAGTGTGGTTAACGCTATTTGCAGTACTGATCAAGCGTGGTGCGATCTGGCTGCCAGTGAATACCAAAAGTCAACGGGTAATAAAGTTTTGCAAACCCGCAAAGCAACGGGCGAAGCCTTGGCGCAATTGCGTGCAGAGGCGAATAATCCGAAAACTGATCTGTGGTGGGGCGGCACGGGCGACCCTTTTTTACAAGCAGCGGAGATTGGTTTGCTAGAACCGTACCGGCCTGCTTATATGATGGACTTGCACAGCTGGAGTGTTCGCCAATATGCCATGTCGCAAAACTTGGTTGGCGGTTTTTACACATCCGCGATTGGGTTCGGTTGGAACACCGAAGTTTTAAAGAAGAAAAAACTGGCAGAGCCTTTGTGCTGGGCAGACATGATCAAACCCGAATACAAAGGCGATATTGAAATATCTCACCCAGCTTCTAGCGGAACGGCTTACACCATCTTGGCCGGATTGGTGCAGCAAATGGGCGAAGAGCAGGCTTTTGATTACATGAAAAAGTTGCATAAAAATATCAGCAATTACACACGCAGCGGCACCGCACAAGCGCCGAATGTGGCCAAAGGCGAGGTCGCTATCGGTATCAGTTTCATATTCGGTTTTGATGGCTGGCGACTGAACAATTACCCTGTTAAAACAGTTGCGCCATGCGAAGGTACAAGCTATGAAATTGGCGGTATTGCAATGGTCAAGGGCCAGCGCAACAAAGAAGCCGCCAAGCAATACTACGATTGGTTGATGAGCCCTTCGGGTCAAGCTATCGGTGCCAAAGCCAATAGCCTGCAAGTACCCGCTAATCGCATGTTCAAACCAGATCCAAAGATTCCACTTTTAGACAACGTACGATTGATCAAATACGATTTTGAAAAATATGGCAAAGCGGCAGAGCGTCGTCGGCTACTTGAACGTTGGACCAAAGAAGTTGAATCTTTACCTAGGTAATTCGGGGTAATTCGAAGTAATTAGACTTCATTCAAGGAAAAGCAAACTGAAAATATAAAAATTTCATGTTGCCAAAATTTTATGTATTAATTTTGAAAGTTCGCTATGGCTAAAGACTTTGACACGATGGAAGACAGCAACCGATCGAGCAATCTTGATATACACAGCGTATCCAGGCCTGATCGCAGAACACTTCTCAAGTTAGGTGGCTCCTTGGGAGCGATGGGGCTGCTGTCTCCCTTGTTGACGGCATGCGCACAAGCCAATGTCGGTGTCGGTTTTGGCTCAGGTGTTGGATTTAGCTTGGGTGTCGGAGTGGGTCTTGGCGCAAATGCATCTCCAGCCATAGGTTTCAAGCCAATTGCTGTGGATGCACAAGACCGCGTCGTGGTGCCAGACGGTTATGTGGCAGTTGCTTTAGCGCAGTGGGGAGAACCCATAGGGGTAGCAGGTAATATGCCTGCTTTCAAAATCGACGGCAGCAATACGGCTGAGGAACAGGCGGTGCAAATGGGTATGCACCACGACGGCTTGCATTTTTACGAGTTAAGTAACGCAAAACGCGGTTTGTTGGCGATGAACCATGAGTATGTTGATGATGGCTTGCTCCATGTGGGCGGTATGAAAGATTGGACGGCAGAGAAAGTCAAAAAATCGCAAAATGCCCATGGCATTTCAGTGATTGAAATTGAGCAAATGGGCGATAAATGGAACATAGTCCGCCCCTCAAAATTTGCACGTCGAATCACGGAAAACACGCCATTTTCGATTGGAGGTCCTGCCGCTGGGCACGCCATGATGAAAACGACAGCAGATCCCGCAGGCCGCACTATTTTAGGCACTATCAACAACTGTGCTTCAGGCAAAACGCCGTGGGGCACGTATTTGAGTGGCGAAGAGAATTTTGCTTTCTACTTTGGCGGTGTTGAAAAACCTGATGCACACCAGCAGCGATGGGGTTTGCGCAAAGAAGCATTTTTTGCTTGGGATAAACACGATACTCGTTTTGACGCAGGTAAAAACCCTAACGAATACAACCGCTTTGGTTGGGTCGTAGAGGTTGATCCCTTGGATCCTACGTCCATGCCCGTCAAACGCACTGCGTTGGGCAGAGCCGCGCATGAAGGTGCGTGGGTAGCCGTTACGAAAGACAAGCGTGCAGTCGTTTATAGCGGCGAAGATGCACGCTTCGAGTACATCTACAAATTCGTCAGCCGCGATACCATCAAATCGGCTGGAAATGGGTTGACCCAAGCACAAGCCAATAAAGAGTTGTTAGACCATGGTATTTTGTACGTCGCACGCTTTGATGCAGATGGCAGTGGTGTGTGGTTGCCACTCGTACAGGGCACAGGGCCATTGACGGCGGCGAACGGTTTTGTCGATCAAGGCGAGGTGCTCATCAAATCTCGCCAAGCCAGCGATGCCTTGGGTGCAACAAAGATGGATAGGCCGGAATGGCTGGCTATCAACCAAGCCACGGGTGAGGTTTATGCAACTCTGACCAACAATAGCCAGCGCGGCGATGCTGGCAAACCAACAGCAGATGCAGCGAACCCGCGCACCAATAACGTCATGGGTCAAATTATCCGATGGAAAGAAACAAAGGACTTCGACGCTATAAACTTTTCTTGGAATCATTTGATCTTGGCTGGTGACCCAGCTCAAACCCGACCAGAAGCCAAAGGCAACATCAAAGGTAATCCTAAAGATGTTATTTTTGCCTGCCCTGATGGATTAACCTTTGCGCCCAACGGTGTTTTGTGGATTCAAACAGATATGCATGCCAGTCAAATGTACAAAGGCGAATTGATAAATATGGGTAGCAACCAAATGCTAGCTTGTAACCCTCAAACCGGCGAGGTTCGTCGGTTTTTAACGGGCCCCATTAACAGTGAAATAACGGGTGCAACCTGGGCACCTGATGGCCGCACCATGTTTATCAACATTCAACACCCAGGTGAGAATGCCTCTGATCGAAGTGACCCAGCATTACCCGCCAAGTTTTCAAACTGGCCCGATTTCACGACAGGTGGACGACCACGCTCGTCAACAGTAGTGATTCGCAAATTGGATGGTGGCGTGATAGGCACTTAGTGTCGAGACGAGGGTCTGCGTCTAGCAAGCAGTCTTGCAAAAATTTCACCGCTAGCAATCAGTTTTCGGTTTTGTGCCAATAGAGCATTGGGCTAAGCTAGTGCTGCATCACGTCTACGAATCAGAACTAGATTTATAAGTTCGTGAATAGATGCAATAGTCATTGTACTCATCTGTATTTTATATTACCATTAAGTATCAATAATACTATTTAGTATATTAATGAACTTAAAGGTTTGTTGATGTTTAAAAATGTCTTCAGTTGTAATTGTGCATATATCTATTGATTGATTCAATCTAAACAGGAGTCTTATTATGTTGCGTAGAAACTTAGTGATCTTGTCCGGCGTTGCCGCAGCCACCACACTACTAGCCGCTTGCAGCGACAGTGATGACCATACGACCGTGCCAACTTTTAATATCGTTCAACTAGCTCAAGCTACACCTGACTTGAGCATCTTGGTCGAAGCTGTGGTTGCAGCCGGTCTGGCCAGCACCTTGTCTGGGACTGGGCCGTTCACCGTGTTTGCGCCTACGAACGCCGCTTTTGAAGAGCTCTTAGGCGAGCTCGGCGTGACCAAAGAAGCCTTGTTAGCTGATAAAACAATGCTCACCGCAGTGTTGACCTACCACGTGCTGGGCTCAAAAGTTGAAAGTACCCAAATTCCATTGGGAGCAGCTATCAAAACTGTGCAAGGTGCGACTTTGACGATCAATGCCGTCGGTGCAGGATTGGTCATTACAGACGCCCGTGGCCGCAAAGCCAATATCACGACAGCTAATATACAAGCCACCAACGGCGCGGTGCACTTGATTGATAAAGTGATCTTGCCACCAGCCTAATTCAATACTAACTATCTCATTAATTTAGGGTAAGCCCGTGTTGATTCACGGGAAAGTCATAGCAAGATGGTAAGCTGATATTTCTTCAGTTGAACATCAAAGGGTTGCTATGACTTTTTTTACGTCTCGAATCAAGCGCGGTTTTTTTGTGTTCATTGCGCTATTGAGTTCTGCTTTAATCACCGGATGTGCCATACCAACTATGCAAAGCAGCTCAGCAAATTCACCTAGCCTCACTGACTTTCCACCCATCGTCTTCGTTCATGGCAATGGTGACACGGCTGCACTTTGGCAATCCACAGTATGGCGTTTCGAATCGAACGGCTGGCCGCGCAGCCGCTTGCATGCGATTGAAGTGCCTTACCCGTCATCACGTGATGAAGACGCTAAACCGCAAGCTGGCCGCACCTCAACAGCTGAGCATGCCGCGTATTTAAGCGCAGAAGTCAACAAAGTAATAGCCGCTACCGGCGCTAGCAAAGTGGTTCTGTTTGCCAACTCACGCGGTGGCAATGCGGTGCGTAATTACATTCAAAATGGCGATGGCGCAGCCAAAGTGTCGCACGCCATATTGGGCGGTACGCCTAATCATGGCATCTGGGCGATCAAGGGATTTCGCGAGGGGAATGAATTCTCCGGCACGGGTGCGTTTTTGATGGGCTTGAATGCACCTAAAAATGCCAACGGCGACGAAGTTGTAGGCCCTGTGAAATGGCTCACAATTCGTTCAGAGAATAACGATAAATTTGCCCAACCTGATGGTGTCTGGATTGGCGCAAAAGGTACGGCGACCAATGTGACATTCGCTGGCCCAGAGCTCAAAGGTGCAACCAATGCTGTCATTCCCCGCATTGATCACCGAGAAACATCGTTTTCGCCAGCCGCATTTTTAACTGCCTATAGCTTTATTCGTGGCGTAGGACCGAAGTTTCCAGCTATTGTTCCTGAAGCAGGCATTGTATTGAATGGCAAGGTTACGGGTTTGGGTTTAAATTCTAGCGATGCTAAATCTGGCAATTTCGTGAATAACTTACCCGTTCCAGATGCCTCACTACAAATCTATGCAACCGATGCTTCAGGCGCGCGTGTAGGCGCACCTGCACATGAAAAACGTGTCGGCATCGACGGCCAATGGGGGCCATTCACAGCAAAAGCAGGCGTAGCTTACGAATTCGCTATCAGCGCAGCTGGTTACAGCTCCACGCATATTTACAGAAGCGCGTTTCCTCGCTCAAGTGATATTGTGAATTTGCGTTTAGAGCGCATGGCGGACGCCGATAAAGCCAATACAAATGCGAAGTCTATTGTTACTTTTTTCAGACCCCGTGGCTACTTTGATGCTCAGCGTGACAAGATGAATTTTGACGGCGCAGCGCTGCCACCCGGCGTGCCACCCTCAGGCGCAGGTGTGGCAAGTTCAAAAATAGTGGTGACGCAGCCAGGTGTTCGGTCTATCGTTGCTGAGTTCAACGGCGAACGATTAGCCGGCCAGACTTGGCCAGCTGCTGAAAACCGAGTTGTTACGTTAGAATTAACTTATTAGGTTTAAATTAGCACTTTTTTAAGATATAGCCGGCGTATTTATTGCTTATGGTGCTATTAAAAATATAGCACTTTAAGGCAAAATACAGCACTAAAATAGTAAACTAATTCGTCAAAGATACTTTCCACCAGCTCGCGTCAGTCAGCAGCACGCAGCCACCACCTGGAGCAGGTGTGATGCGTTGAACGGTGGCCGATAGCGCCTTCACATCCGCAAGTTCTTTCCATTGGCCTGGCGACTCCCAACGCAGCGCATGCAAGGCTTTGAGCTGCATATCAGGCACGATGATGGTAGGTCGCAAGCCTTTTTGCTCAACAATTACTGCCACTTGTTGTTCCAAATCGCCCATGCGGTGATTCGATATGTCCATGGCTTGGGCAAATGGCTCTAATTTTGGTGGAGCATAGTGGTACAGCGTGAGTAAACCACCCACGTGTGGCGTAATCACGCTGGCAAGATCTAATTTTCCATCGCCATCAAAATCCGCTATACCCACCGGGTTGAGCCATCGGAATGTTGAGCCTGTTTGCGCGCTTCGTGCACGTTCTACTAAGATGGGCAGCTTTTTAGAAGTTTTGACTACTTGCAGAGCATAAACAACGGTGGCAGAGCCCTTCAGAGCATCCGATTCAATCAGAACAATCTCATCTCGGCCATCGCCATCTAAATCTACCAATCTTGGAATGCGGTCTTCAAACACCCGGTTAAATGGCAGTTCATGAACGATTTCTTGTAATTTGCCATTGTCAGCGGTTATCAATACATGCAAACTCCCCGCATGCGTGGTCGCACCCAGCGCTTTGTGTGGGTAGCGCATGGTGGGTGTACCCAGCCAAGCCCATGCAATGTTTTTGTTGCCGCGCACTACTTGACTGTCGGGGATACGTTTTGCAGCTTGAGCTGGCGGGGCTACGAATAGCGGTGCTGAGATGCCACATTGCACGCTGCTAGGCTCCACCTTCAAACCCATGGCAATACTGTTGTTGCAGATAAATACCAGTAGACAAAAACTAGTCATTAGTCGTAAAACTGGTTTTTTTATAGTTTTTATTTTTGAATAATACATGAAGGAATTTTTTTAAATAAATACGATTTTTAAAAATAGTAGTCATTTTCTTGCTCAATTTCTTACACAATTCGCGTGTAAAAGAAATAGTGGTCAAGCAATTAAACTGAGCATTTTCCTAAACAAATTCAAGTTGAAGGCACTAAATAAGCCTTGAATGGTTTAGGTACACGCTACAAAGCAATTTTCAAGGTGTGTGACATGGGTTTGTACACAACCTCAAAGGCTTCAAATATGTAAGATTTGATCAGCTTGACTGGGCCAAAAAAATTGCACTTTGTAGCGCTGCGTGAATTACCCGGCACAGATTTGTTGAAATATTTTCAGGCAAAAGCAAGTTGGCACCAGATGAAAGTTTTTCTATCGAATACATACCCGGCAAAGGGACAACTTTTTATATCATGGACAGACCGCAAGGTACAGCCATACGAGGCGCACTTTTGGGTCTTCCTAGAAGTTAAGTCACTATATTTTGAGCGCAGTCCGTAGCTCCCTTCCCGTCATTCGGTGGCCTTTTGTGTGAGTAGCAATCAGCTTGCAAATAGCTTCGTTGCAAGCTGCTCTGGTACCTACTTGTTTGGCTAATTGCACGATGGCACCACACATATCTTCAACTTCAGTGATGCGACCATGTTGAATATCGTCCCACATGGATGATCGCGCACTGGCATCCATACGCAACATTTTCTTGGCGACACGGGTGAACAGCAGATTCGGTAGCTTGAGCAAGTGTGGCAATACCCGCGGTTTCACGGCAGCCAATTGCAGCGGTTCAATGCCAGCCGCACGCATGGCTGCCAGCGCTTCTAGCTGCAAAGTAGCAAACACATAGCGAAAATCGCGGTTGAGTAGTTGCTCTCGCAGCGGTAAATCAGACAACGCGTTGACGGGGTTGTTAACATTCAATAATAGTTTTCCCCACTGCACGGCGCGCATGTCATTTGATGTGGTGGCCAACAAGCCTGCAGCATTAAATTTGACGACTAGTTCTGTCGTGATCTCAGACTGCTCCATATAAATTTTCCCCATCGAAGTGCGGTGCACGTGCGAGGCGGTTTTCATGACGACGTTGTAAGGCACCATGCCTGCGAAAGCTTCCATTTGTGGTGCTGCTGTTTTGATGCGGGCCACATTGTCCACACCGTTTTGGAGCGAGACGATACTTGTGCCTGGCGGGCAGCAATCGACAATTTCTTGAGCAGCAGCCACCGTCGCGCCGCCTTTGACGCAGAGCAAAACTACGGTAATTTGATCTTTTATCTGTTGATTTTTTTGTAGGCTTTGCATCGCAAGTTTTAAACTTGAGGCAACGTTTAAATGTTTGGCGGTTAAATCTGCGTCTACATGAGCCTTGAAGCCCTGCAGGTCGGTGATGGTTAAACCGCTCAAGGCTATGGGCTCAACCGTCCGCGCTCTTCCTACGAGGGTAATGTGTTCACCCGTAGCAGCCAGTCGACCCGCCACGTAGCAACCAATCGCACCAGCACCTACAACAATAATATTCATGCCGTCAGTTTAACGGCAGAAAGTGTGAGAATTTATGTCGAAAATTTAGACGCTGATTTTTTAAGTCCGCACGCGGCCATCACCGGTCAACATCGACAGTTCTACAAAACTTGAAGCCACGTGGTTGCTGCCAGACAGCTGTGTGGTAAAGCCGCCAAACGATTGGTTGCCAGTCGCTTCAATGCCGCGAATCAAGTCAGCGCGTGAAATCGTACCCGTACCAGCTCGACGCAGACCTTCAGTCAACAACTTGGCCGCCAAATAACCTTCCATACTGGAGAAGTTGGCCTGTACATCGCCGCCACCATTTTTGATGGATTCTAAAAATTCGCGCGCGATGGGGCGTGTAGGCGAATAGGGCGATGGCACGACTTGCGACACTACCACGCCCGCGCCATCTTTACCTAGCTCGTCAGCCAGTGCTTGCGTCCCGACAAAAGAAACGTTGAAAAACGTACCACCAAAACCCGCTTTGCGTGATTCGCGAATATAGGCCGCACATGATTTATATGCACTGATTTGCACCACGGCATCCGGCCCAGCTGCATTCAATACTTTCACAGCATTGGCTACATCGACTGTATTACGTTCTACGGTTGCAATGGCTACCGGTTTTAAGTCAAGCTTGCTAAGCGCTAAGGTCACACCATCCAACCCTGCTTTGCCGTAAGCATCGTTTTGGTAAAACACAGCGATTTTTTTGAGTCCTAAATTCGTCAGCTGCCTCACAATCAATGCGGTTTCGTCGTTGTAGGACGCGCGCAGGTGAAACACGTTTTTGATGAACGGATCACGCAAACCCATGGCACCAGTGAAGGGCGCGATGAAGGGAATTTGTGATGACTTGACGACTGGTAATGCGGCCAAGCAAGTCGGTGTACCAATATAGCCAAACAGTGCAAACACGCCGTCGTCAATCAAACTTTTGGTATTCGCCAAGCAGCGCTCTGGCTCGTAGCCATCGTCCATTTTTTTGATCTCTACAAACTTGCCATTCACGCCACCTTTTTCATTCAGTTGATCGAACCACAACTTTGCGCCAGCATGGAATTGAATGCCCAGCTGAGCAGCAGGCCCCGTGAACGCAGCGGACTGACCCAGTACGATGCGGTTGCTGCTTTGTGCACTCGCATTGCCAAAGCTAGAAACTGTGGCTGCACCTGCAGCTAAAGAAAAAAGACGACGTGTGAGCATAATAAGAAATACTAGTCTGTAACAAAAGTGATTAATTTTAGTTGAAGTCAGTTATATGTAGATTAATTCCGCACTGTTAAGTTGTAATATGAGTGTATGAATAAAACACTGAATGAAAGTGATATTAAAGTTCTCGCGTTTGACGTTTTTGGCACTGTTGTGGACTGGCACAGCAGCATCGCGCGCGAGGTGCTTGCTTTAAATCCTGCAGTTGATGCCGATGCCTTTGCCCTCGCTTGGCGTGCCGGTTACGTGCCCGCTATGCGCCGAGTGATGTCTGGCGAGCTGGGCTGGACGCTGATTGACGATTTGCATCGCATCATTCTGGACGATATATTGGTGACGTTTGGCATGACCAGTTTGACTGAAGCACAGCGTCAACACCTCAATCTTGCATGGCACAGGTTGGAGGCATGGCCAGACGTAGTGGCTGGTTTATCGCGGCTGAAAACCAAATTCACCATTACCACGTTATCCAATGGCAATATCGGTTTGCTCACCAACATGGCCAAGCGGGCAGGGTTGCCGTGGGATTGCGTTTTGTCCGCCGAAGTTTTCAAAGCTTACAAACCAGACCCCGCCACTTACTTGGGCGTTGCCAAAGTATTCAACATTGCACCAGAGCAAGTGATGTTGGTAGCAGCGCACCAAGATGATTTAGCTGCAGCCAGAAACTGCGGTTTGCAAACCGCTTACATCGAACGACCGTTTGAGTTTGGTAAAAATAAACCGAAAGATATTTCACCAAACGCTGCAAACACCTACCACGCGGTGAATTTTCTGGAGTTGGCTGTTCAGCTAGGTTGTTAAGGTGAGTTGTTAGTCTGTGATTGGTGGAATATCGCGAGTGCGCGTCTCGCGCCGCGTCACCCAAATCGTTGCCGCACTGATGACGATGCCACCGATGATGGCGTTTACAGTTGGCACATCACTGAACAGCAACCAACCCATCATGGCCGACCACACCAAGTCTAAAAACTTCAGTGATTGGGTGGATGAAATATCCGCTTTTGCAAACGATTTGGTCAAAAAATAATGTCCAGCAGTGCCCAACGCACCACTGAGCAAAAAACCCGCCCATTGCCAAGCGCTAGGCCAAGTCCAATTTAGAAGCGCCATAGGCAAGCTGAGCAGCGTTACCGTGATAGCTTGCCACACCATGATGGTGCCAGTCGTTTCATAGCGCGTCAAAGCTTTGGTGACTAAGAATGAAGCAGCAAAAAGTGGCGCAGACATCAGCATGACGAGGTGATACCAGCCTGAGCTACCTGCGCCTATTGCGCTGCTCATAGAAAACTGTGGTCCGACGACGATGAGTACACCTGAAAACCCTAGGATAGTTGCCAGCCAACGCTCCCAGCGCATTGGTTCCTTCAAAAATATGTACGCACCTAGCATGATAAAAATCGGCGCAGAAAAGCCAATTGCCGTCATATTTGCCAGCGGAATATTGGGCAATGCAGCAAACCAAAAAAACAAAGCTAGCGTGTGTAGCGCACCGCGCGAAAATTGACCCGTAATATTTTGTGGCTTATACGCGCCCATGCCATTTTTTACAATCAATGGCAGCAACAACAGCAAACCTGCAGCGTAGCGTAAAAATTGCGTTTCAAATGGATGAATATCCTTAGCCAGTACACGCAATAGCGCGTTCAACATACTGAAAGTCAAGCCTGCCGCAGCAGCCAACAAGATGGCTTGTGTTGCCGGCGATAGGTGGCCAGTATGTGTGTGGATTTGCCGATATAACCAGTTCATCATTTAAAAATATCCCATTTGCTGGTCATCGAACGCTTAATCAACATTTAATCAACATTTTTATGTGGCAGCAGCTTTTGCACCAATGGATGCAGTATTTTTTTCTGCGCGGCGATGGCAAAATAGTGTTCTTCAACCCCATCACACGCGCCTACCATGTGCACGCCATAGCTCATTTCCAAATGATCGCTAACCCAAGTTGCTGCAGGAAACACGCCCATGCCTGCAGCTGCAAATGTTTTGAGCAACGCACTGTCTTCAAACTCACCCACAATATTCGGTTTGACACCGATGCGTTCAAACCAGGTGTCGATACGACCTCTGACCGCTGCATGCTGTGTGGGCAGCAACACAGGGACGCGAGCTAGAGATTGAGGGAAATTTGTTGTGGCCGCTATTTTTAAAGATTCAGAGGCAAACCACGCCATCGTCGACGAACCTATCGGGTGGCTATAAACTTTCACATTTGGGTTGTTAGGCGCAGTGCGGTCAGCCAACACAACATCTAGCTTGTGTAAAACCAAGTCAGCCAAGAGATTTACAAAATCATTTTCACGACACAAGAGCCGCAAATTAGGCTCCAACATCACAGGCTGCATCAAATGACGCACAGCCAGCTTAGGCAAACCATCGGATATACCGACAGTCAACCTCACACTGGGTTTGTCTTGGCTTTCTCGCAGTATCCGTGGCAGCTGCTCGCCTAGTTGAAAGATTTGCTCAGCTTGGCGCATGGCTGCTTGGCCAGCATCGGTGAGCACCACGCCTCGGCCCGCAGGCTTGAGCAAAGAATGGCCTAAATCCCGCTCTAACTCACGCACTTGCGCACTGACCGTTTGCACGGCCATGCCCAACCTGTCGGCAGCACGCGAAATGCCACCTTCTTTGGCAACTACCCAAAAGTAATAAAGATGGCGGTAGCTGAAATCGTTATGCATGTCGCAAGTGTTTATGAAAAGTCCACGAAGACAATCAGTTTATTTGAGAGTTATTGTACTTAATTATCTGCTTTTTCAATAGTTATTTAAAGATTATTCTTAGTCATCTTGTAACTCAACAGAAAGAGAGATTCGTTTTATGAAGTGTCCTATTTGTACCGACAAACCGCTGGTGATCTCCGAGCGCCAAGGTATTGAGATTGATTATTGCTCCGACTGTCGGGGTGTATGGCTAGACCGTGGCGAGTTAGATAAATTAATGGCCATCTCTGCAGCAGCCATGCCTGCGGACCCCATCCAAAGAAACGGCATAGAAAAGCGCCGCGAGTTTGAAGATTCAGGCTACTCCCCCAGTGGCGGCTACCATGCCAGACGCAAAAAATCTTGGATGAGCGAGATTTTTGACTAATTCTGGCGCTGGCCAAACTACCGCCAGTTCGCCCGCACAGCCACCTTCCCGCATACCATTCAACGCATCACCTAACGATCAGAACGGTCCCCATGGACACTTATTGCCCTATTTAAATACCCCATTTTTGGGCACAGCAGCCTGGATTTAGCTGGTTTTTGCGGGCATTGTGGTTACGCTGTTGGTGGTGGATCTAGATGTTTTGGGCCTAAGAGCGCTGTACTTTGCCTTGGCAGCGATGATTCACCGCTTCACCTAGTTGAAATATGCATTGGCTTTGGTGTTGGTGTTCATCGGCACCAAGATATTCTTGGTCGGCATCGTTGGCAAAATACCACCCGTTTTCTCGCTCAGCGTGACGTTTGGATTGATTGCCGGTGGCGTGGTTTACTCGATATGGAAAACGCGCGTCGTTATTTCACCTCAACAATAAACTCTTCCCGTGGACGACGAATTTTCTTCAAGTTCTCTAGCCAATCTTTGCCCTCTTCACGATAGCCCAGCGGCAAAATAGCCACGCTGCGCAGGCCGCGTGCAGACAGGTTCAAAATCTCGTCCACAGATTTCGGGTCAAATCCTTCCATCGGCGTGCTGTCTACGTGTTCGTAAGTAGCCGCCACCAATGCGACACCCAAGCCAATATAAGCTTGACGCGCAGCATGCTCAAAGTTAACTTGTGGGTCACGTGCGGGGTAAGTTGTTAAAAGTTTTGCGCGGTAGCTTTCCCAACCCTCGTTGGTGCCACCGCGCTGTGCGTTGGTCATATCAAACATGTGGTTGATACGCTCAGCAGTGTAATTGTCCCAAGCCGCGAACACCAAGAGGTGTGAGCCATCAGTAATCTGCCCTTGGCCGTTTGCCTTGGCTTTGATTTTTTCCAGCACTTCTTTGTTCGTCACCACAATGATTTCAAACGGCTGCAAACCGCTAGAGGTAGGCGCCAAACGCGCGGCTTCCAAAATGCGCTCCACCTTCTCTTGCGGCACATCTTTGGCCGGGTTCATCTTTTTGGTGGCGTAGCGCCATTGGAGTCTGCTGATTAAATCTGACATGGGGAAACTTTCACAGGGTATAAAAAGGGTTTTCAAAAAGCATTCTAGATACATTTAAAAAAATACGTCTGTTATCGTCAATGTGTGATAACTTCAAAGCATGTGAGGATAAAACGCACGTTCACAAGCAGCGCGCAGTTAAACTTTTGATATTCAGTAAAAGACAGTTAATAAAGGATGAACAACATGTTTGAAAAACCGTCTCGTCGCAATTTTATCGCCACATCAGCCGCCCTTGGCGCTACTGCTTTGGTACCCAATGCTCTGGCGCAAACCGCCAAATGGCCTACCAAGCAAATCCGCATCGTGGTGGCGTTTCCACCTGGTGGTTTAACTGACGCTTACGCCCGTATGTACGCAGAGCAATTGACGGCTAAGTTTGGCATTCCCGCGGTGGTAGACAACAAACCCGGTGCGGGTGCCATTATTGCGATTGACAACGTCGCCAAGTCCGCCGCCGATGGCTACACCTTGCTGATGACCACCTCAGGCACGGTCTGGCAAAACCGCGTGCTGTACAGCAAGTTGCCGTATAACTTAGATAAAGATCTGGTGCCGATTGCCAACTTTCCTTCAGGCCCCTTGATCGTTGGTGTGTCTGAAAAAGTACCCGCTAAAAACATGCGTGAATTCATCGAGTTTGCCAAGAAAAACCCGACTAACATGGGCACCTACGCGCCTGGCTCGATTCCACACATGGCTGCCGACCAAATCAACCGCGCCGAAGGCACCAAAATCGTGCCTGTGCACTACCGCGGCGAGTCCCCCATGTGGGTCGATGTGGCTGGTGGCCAAATCCAAATCGCCATCGGCAGCTACCAAGCTTTCGCAACCGTGCAGTCGCGCGGTGTGCGCCCGATTGGTGTCACCGGGCCACTGCGCTCGCCCAAATTGCCCGACGTTCCCACCTTGCAAGAGCAGGGCATCAGCGGTAACTTTTTTGTTTTAGAGGGCGGCTTGCCGCTTTTGGCGCCTGCAGGCACACCACAAGCCGTGTTGCAAGCGCTGTCCAGCGTCGTGGTAGAAGGTGCCAACAGCGAACGCGCCGCCAAACTGCGCGAGTCGTTTGCCATCCCCAATAAACCCAAAAACCTGAAAGATACTCGCCTTGAGTGGGACCGCGATGTGCCAATTTGGATCAAAATGGCCGTTGATTTAGGCATCAAGCTAGATTGATGTTTCTTCATTTTCCGAACCAGCTTTAAAAACAATGTCTAACCAAACTATCCTTGCAGGTCTGCAACTTCGCTCCCTCGTCAAATCCAGTGGCGAGCTCGAAGTCTCCCTCGTCAGCCAAGCCACACCCACACCAACGGCAAACGAGGTGGTGATCCGCATCGAAGCCACACCCATCAACCCGTCAGACTTGGGCCTGCTCTTTGGCGCGGCTGACCTCAGCACCATCAAAGTTGTCGCCAGTGCCAACCCCGCCATCACTGCACAAATCCCAGAGCGCGCCATGAAAGGCATGGCAGGGCGTTTAGACCAATCTTTGCCCGTCGGCAACGAAGGCGCGGGCGTGGTGGTCGCTGCTGGTTCATCGGCAGAGGCTCAAGCGCTCTTGGGCAAAACTGTTGCTGTCCTGGGCGGTGCGATGTATGCGCAATACCGCTGCATCACCGCTGACCAGTGCCTCGTTCTGCCACCCGGCACCGCGCCTGCCGAAGGCGCGTCTTGCTTCGTCAACCCGCTCACGTCACTCGGCATGGTCGAAACAATGCGGCGCGAAGGGCATAAAGCCTTGGTACACACCGCAGCCGCGTCTAACCTAGGCCAAATGCTCAACAAAATTTGCATCAAAGACGGCATCGCCTTGGTCAATATCGTGCGCAAACCCGAGCAGGCCGCGCTGCTCAAAGGCATAGGCGCCAAGTATGTGTGCGACGAATCATCGCCCACCTTCATGGCAGACCTCACTCAAGCGCTGGTAGACACCGGTGCGACCATCGCTTTTGACGCGACTGGAGGTGGCGACTTGGCTGGCCGCATCCTCACCTGCATGGAAGCTGCACTCAATCGCACCGCCACAGAATACAGCCGCTACGGCTCGACCACCCACAAGCAGATGTACATCTACGGCGGGCTGAACACCAACCCTACAGAATTTGTCCGCAACTTCGGCTTCAGCTGGGGCATGGGCGGTTGGTTGTTGTTTCCATTTTTGCAAAAAATCGGTACTGAGGCCGCACAAACTATGCGCAACCGCGTCGCCGCTGAGATCAAAACCACCTTTGCCAGCAGCTATTCCAAAGTGATTTCACTGCAAGAAGCCCTGCAACCTGAATCAATAGCCATCTACGGCCAGCGTGCGACAGGTACCAAGTATTTGATTAACCCAAACAAGGGGTAAGTCGTTAAAAATCACTTACGGTTAAAAAACTTAACCACCACATCTTGCGCCACTTGCTGCAATTGCGTGGCGGTTTGGGCGTCCACCAAGCCAAACATGGTGTAGCTGTTGCCCACAGGTGATAGGGCGTACACACTGGCCAAAACCGTGCTGGCCGCCAAATACGTGCCCCAGGCATTTGGGTGGCTGCCGTCTTCTTTGTCGTGCAGCTTGATGTCTGGGTAGCGGCGGTAGGCCTCTTCAAACGCCAAGCCCACCGGTATCGCCATGCCTTTGATCTCGTTGGCAACCGACACAACCATGTCTTCCGTTTTCCGCATGTTTTGCGGGTTCACCTCTTTGTGTGGTGCCACGTAAGCCGGCGTCATGTACAGCGCGGTTTTAGCGCCTCGGCTGGCGATGATTTGGTTGTGCTCCGCCACAGTTTTGGCAAACAATGCCCGCGTCTTGTCATTCAGCGCATCGCCACTGTTACCCGCCAAAATAACCAGTTCAAACGGCTCTTTCACCCCAATTCTTCCCGGCGTAGTTAACCAATCTATCGGGTGGTGGTCTAAGGATGAACCCCCAATCGTGCTCGACTTGTATTGCATCCGCTTGCCCAAATCCGCACTGTTGCTGCTGTTACTCGCCACCACCATGCGCCGCACATGGTTGTGCAAGCTGTTGTTGTAATAGTAATAACTGTTCCCCACAAACAATACCCGCGCAGGGTTAGTCACCTGTGGTTGGGTGATGTCTGGCGTGGCTGCCAATGCGCTGTCACTTAATTGCAAACCCAATACTGCAAATATTGGGACGCAAATGGTTTTAAGTACATAAATACGCGATTTTGATAATGTCGATTTCAATTTCAATATCAATTTCAAAGTTGATGAATGCATAGCTAATTATTCTCCAGTAATTTTCGAACGCAGCGCCTTGGTCTCAGACCGCTGCCCTTTATTATCCAAACGCCGCAATTTCGCAGCACGGCTAGGTTTCGTCGCTTTACGAATAACAGGCGCAAACTCCACCGAGTTAATCACCTCATGCAGCCGCACCATTGCATCCAGCCGGTTCATGTCTTGCGTGCGGTGCTGCTGCGCTTTGATGATGAGCTCACCTGCTTTGGTGATGCGCGAATCACGCAACGCCAAAAGCCGCTCCTTCACATCATCCGGCAGGGAAGACGCCCCAATATCAAACCGCAGGTGAATCGCGCTAGATACCTTGTTGACATTTTGCCCACCCGCACCTTGCGCACGAATGGCGGTGATGGCGACTTCAGACTCGTTGATGTTCAGCATGAGTGATGATTGGGGTAATTTAGTCTATTATAAGAGGTAAATATGGCTATAGGCGGCGTTTTAATTGACTTCAGTGCTATAAATAATATAGTAGTTCAGAGGCTGAAAAAGAAATAAAGTAATACCTAAAGAGTGAATATTCACAGCCCAACCAGTGATTATTAACTGTTGATCTATCCGAAAAAGCACAGTATTGCATCAGCATTGATTTAAGTTTGAATTTTATGCAGCTTTCACTATCTTTAAGCTCCTAGCTTAGCTTATTTCAATGCTTTAAACATCTTGCTCAGGGTGCTTAAAACTTTAAAAACTTTTGTCACATTTCTAAATTCTGGAGGTATTTGACATGGCTACTAAAAAATCTATTCCTATAGCTAACACTGCAAAAAAAACAGCAGTTAAGACAGCTAATATAGGCATAACTGCTACCAATCTACACGAATTTTCTGTCGTAAAACCTGGCGATTTTATTAAAAATTTCCATGTTGGCCTAGAGTTTGAAGGCGCATTTGCAGAATATCTCAGCCCGTGGTTTCATAAGCATTACACAGACATATTGGTCGTTGTTGACACTTCCATCAAAGTTGATCCATCCGATGATTTCGGTATCAGCCAAGTTATCGACTTGATTCGCAATACCACGGTCGGTTGCATGCGTTTTCGGGTTGATATTGCGCTGCGCAATGGCGAAGCGCCTAATGTCGTCGTAGCGCCAACCATCCATCAAGCCAAATACCGTGGCTTCCGATTTGACATGGTCAACGCAGGTGCTTCTGTGATTGACAGTTATGAGCAAATTTGGTGTTTCGGGTTTAATCCCTCCAATTCCGGCAGCCCCAATGATGCTGAGATTGATTTGGTCAGTGCATTACCAGCCCAAGCAGGCGAATTAGCCAAACTAGCTAGCTGGATGAAAATCAAAAAAGGCGGCTTGTTTGGCACGGGTGACCACCACTTCTTAGGCGCTTCCATGTGTCGCAAAATTCCACGCTTGGGCACCATGCGCCGCTGGACCAATGCGGATGGTGTACCGCCGCAAGGAAGATCAGCATTGCCAAATCCGCACATGCGGATCGACACTTTGCGCCCACCCTCTGCTGCCTTCGAGCCTGGTGCACCGGGTGGCCCGGGCTTATTAGACAATGAGCTGCATCAAGGCGACCTCAAAGTGCAGCCGATTCAGTGGACAGCCTACCAGAGGTCATTTTGGCCCTTCCGCTGGCACAAACGTCCGCACCCCGTGCTGTGCCACCCAACCATGGGACCGATCAACGTTATGCCAGACCATGCGCATGAAGGTCTTTGTATTGAGGCATCAGCGATTAATTTGGCCGCAACCTACAACTTTGACGGCGCAGGTGCGCAAGACGAATACCCCAACGCCCTAGACGGCGGCGCCAAGCCAGAGCCCTTCATGGCCGCTTACGGCAGCAATTTGGGCAGCCCGCCGTACAACTTTACCAAAGGCGCGCAACCAGCACGCGTGCACAACCCCATGATCAACGTCTACGACGGCCACCGCGCAGGTGTGGGCCGCGTCGCCACAGATTCGACCTGGCACCACTGGATGGACGTCAATATCAACAACATGCGACTTGCCAACAACGACGATTGGAAAAAAATCAGCCGTTACTTCATCAACCTGGCCATTTGGCTCAACCCACCGGGCAAGTCCACACACTGCTTTTACGTATCAGCCGTGGCCAGCCATTTCCAAGTCGTTGGCTTCCAAGAGTACGCTCACAACGCCAGCATTCAAGAATTAGGCCAAAGCTTACGCGCCCACTTGGTCTATCACTACGGCCCATGTTGGGTGACAGAACGCATTTGGGACATCATCTGGGAGCGCAAACTGTGGCCGTTTGAGCTCCTGCGCGAGGTGCGCCCAGCCATCGACTTTGGCGGCATAGACCCCACGATCTTAGAAGAACTGGTACTCGGCCACATGGTCAAAGCGACCTTGAAGTCCGCGCAGACCGTGAAAGACGCCGTTTCAGAAGGAAATCTAAAGTCTATTGAACCTTTGCCACTGCCCGAAAAGCTGTTTGACAAGCCCCTTCGCACTGCGCTGAAAGAGCTAACCGCAGGCCTAGAAGAGCATTTTGCTTTAGGCGCCAAAGCCGTCAAAATGATGAGTCAATAAGCAATATCAAATCAAAAAATATCACATCGGCACTTGACAAACTGCCGCATCACCAACATCTATATTATTCATCACCTGCCTTGAAAACAATTTAAACGTGGGTGATATATCAAACCCTGCGCTGCGCAGCGCCTTGGCAGCCCAGGTATTGCAGCTGTTTAAAAAGTGATAAGTACCCGCGCCCTCATAAAACTGGCTGTCGCCATACAAGCCCAGCCTGCGCGAGATAATATTATCGGCAGTATTCTTTGCGAAACTATTAACTATAAAAGTTTCTAAATTAGTTAACTGCGCTTCGCTTAGGCAAAATTTGGTTATGTGACTTCGCCCAAATGCCTTCTCAGGGTTATGCACCGCCACCACGTGCATGACTGTGCCGGGCGAGTTAAACAGCGCTTGCACCGCCATCAACTTGGTTATCTCCTTGGCCTCATAAAACCCTCTATCGCCCCAGCCGATTTCATAAAAACCAGGGCTTTGCGTCACGCCGGCCAGTGTTTTGGTTTTTTCAAACCGTTTTTTAAGCTCTGGCAACAAGGCATTGAGTCGCTCAGCCGGCACAACCACCCCCACATGCCAGCCATGGCTCACCGCGTAGGCCGCGTAGGGTTGATTCATCTTTGAAGTGTTCTGCACACTGTCAGCTTTATTTACAACCGCATACGGTGCAAACGTCCAAGCCTTGAAAAAAGCAAGCAGCGCAATAACGCCTGTTAGCACCAGCGCAGCAATAAAACAGCGATACAAAGTCAATTTACGCATTAAAAATGACTCTAGCTAGCGTATTTATTGCCTACTCTGCTATTAAATAAGTAGCATATTTTGCATTAAAAATATCTACTACTTATTTGACTCAACCTTGGTGGCTTTATCGCCATTGGCATTATCAGACGTTGATTGGTTGTAATAAATAGCCATACCGCCGAGTAATATCGCCAGTATGATGGCTAGTCTTTTGAGATTCATTTATTTGTCTTTCTTAAACTATATAAAAACCATTCGTATCGAGTATATTCACCCGTTCGCATTGAGCTTGTCGAAATGCTCATCAATCCGCCGGCGCACCCGCATCACATTTCTTGCACCCCAGCAACACCCCAATCTTCCCATCCCGCCCCGCCTGCGTCAAAACCCAAGGCCGGCTAACCAACGGCGGGTTGTGCCGCACATGCTGGTTGTGCCCACAAGCTAGTCTTGCAACCCAATGGTTTTCTTCGTCTTGGAAGTAGCCGGTGATGGGTTGTTGCATTATGCTATTAAAATGATAGTGATTTATGAGGGGTAAAAATGACTATAGCCGGCGTATTTATTGATTAAAGTGCTATAAAAAATATAGTAAATTTAACTACCAATCGCATCAACCACAGCCTGCGCCGCGGTGATTAAGTCTGCTACCAGCCGCTCATCCACATCCAACATGCCTTCGTATTCGCCCAAATTGCGGGTGTTGTGGCATTTATCCAGAACGCGCCAGACCTCAGGGCCCAAACCCAGCGTGTGCGGCAGCACCTGAAACACGATGTAGCGGTTGCCAGAGCGGTAGCCCTTGGCTCGCAGCGCGGCTAGGCACAGTGAATGGGCAGCGTTGTAGGCCAGGTCAAACCGGCTTTCTATAGCTAAAGATGTGTTTTGCGCATCCTTGAGACGCGCCAAGCCACTCTTTGTTAAACCCGCAATTTCTATAGCGTCAGGCGGTTCTGCCTGCAAAGGCTTGCCTTGTCCGCTCAGGTTTTCAAGTGGGTTGCTCATGGTTGAATCTTAACGCATCGCCTTCTTCGCCAATCAGCCAAATCTTGGGTTGCTGCAACACCTTGGTCACAAAAGCATTGTCATTTTCAATCCGCTTGGTCAAGTCAGCGGGTGTGTATAGCGTCGGGTTGATTTTGCGGCTCAATGCATTGCTGGCCGCTTCCAAAGCGCCAAACACATCGGCATAACCCAAGCTCTCACTCACAATCAACACATCAATATCGCTTTGCGCCGTGTCTTGCCGCTTGGCCACCGAGCCATAAACAAATGCCGCCTCAATCTGCCCCGCCAGCGGTGCCAGCGCCGTGCGCAGCACATCCGCCAAACCAACAGTTTTAAGCACCATGCCGCGCAGCTCGGCAAACACCGGGCTGTTGGCATTGGCCTGATAGTGCCGCTGGTTGCCCACTTTGGTAACCGTCAGCAGCCCACAGCCCGCCAACGCCAGCAACTCCCGCTGCACCGCCCCCGTGCCCGACTGCGCCAGCGCTATCACCTCATTGGCATAAAAACTCCGCCCCACATTGCCAAACAACACCCCCAGCACCCGCTGTCTCACCTTGGGGAACAAGGCGTCAGCTAGGCTGGATGTGGCGGTTTGTGGAGATTGATTCATACCCATAATGGGGTTTATTATACCTAAAATGGGTATTTTGTGTGGTTTACGGTTCAAAACACCTCAAAAGAGCTGTAAATTTGAATTTACATGATCAAATATGCCTCTAGCCGGCGTATTTATTGCCTAAGCAGCTATGAAAAGTATAGTAATAAATAGCGTTACGGAGCACTGCTCAGCTCTGAAAAGTTATTGATTTTCACCACACCGTCAGGAAACCGTGCAATCACATCCAGCTTGCCACCCATCGCCTCAATGTGGCTGCGTAGGGTAGATAAGTACATATCTGTGCGTTTTTCAATTTTGGCAATAGACGGCTGCTGTACATGCAGCACGTCTGCCAACATTTTTTGCGACAAACCACGCGCTTGGCGCAACTCGTTCAAAGGCATTTCAGCCAACATCACCTTGGCCTGAGCGTCAGACCGCTCGCGCGCGGCCTGGCTCATGCCCGCTCGTAAGTCAGAAAATTTCTTAGCCATCTTTGCCCTCCAGTCTCAGTTGTTCCAAATGTTGCTCATACAGCGTGTCTGCTATCGGCACATGCACCTCGTACCAGCGGTCATCGCCCGTTTTGTCGCCGCCAATCAGCAAAATCGCCATCCGGCGCGGGTCAAAAGCGTAGAGCGTCCGATACGGTCGCCCCGCGTGTTGAGTCCGTAGCTCGCGCATGTGCCCATGCCTAGAGCCATTGATGGCGCTACTGTGCGGATGCCCCAATGCAGGCCCACGCAGCTCCAGCAATTGCACAGAAGCGGCCAGCGACTCTTGCTCCGCCTCAGTCAGGCTTTGCCACCAATCACCAAACTCATCTGTGTATTCAATGTCCCAAGTCATAGTGCAAATATAGCCTTTATGGAATATTCCGTCAAGGAAATAATTCTGAGTAAAGCATTGGATTTAAGTTCCAAATGTCTAAAATTTAGAGATTTAAGGCAATTTAGGGGTTAAATATGCCTCTAGCCGGTGTATTTATTGCCTGAGTAGCTATAAAAAGCATAGTAAAAATACGCAGTTTAACCGCGAAATAACCGCAAAGTCAACGCACAATGCGATCAGCCGGCGCCCCTTCATCGCACTTCTTGCACCCCAGCAACACCCCCATTTTCCCATCCCGCCCCGCCTGCGTCAAAACCCAAGGCCGGCTGACCAACGGCGGGTTGTGCCGCACATGCTGGTTGTGCCCACAAGCTAGTCTTGCAACCCAATGGTTTTCTTCGTCTTGGAAGTAGCCGACTATAGGTTGTTGGGCGGGCTGCTGGGTGGGTTGTTGCATGGGGTTCAATGGTTCAGCGAAATTGCTTTATTCTATTCCACTACTGTTATAATTTGGTATGTCTGAAAATAAAAAACGAC
>JANMTB010000108.1:0-2263 GCA_031390045.1 Polaromonas sp. | reverse complement strand
ACCGCCGTATTGCACGATGACGCCGACAGGTTTTTCAATCGCGACGATTTCCAGCACATCTTCCAGCGTCACAGGCTCGAAATACAAGCGATCAGACGTGTCGTAATCGGTCGAAACGGTTTCAGGGTTGCAGTTGACCATAATGGTCTCGTAGCCGTCTTCGCGCATCGCCATCGCCGCGTGAACGCAGCAGTAGTCAAACTCAATGCCTTGACCAATGCGGTTAGGGCCTCCGCCCAACACCATGATTTTCTTTTTGTCCGTCGGTGCGGCTTCGCACTCGCTGCCTGTGCTTAGAGGGTGAACCGCTTCGTAGGTGGAATACAAATAAGCCGTGTTCGACGCAAACTCTGCCGCGCAGGTGTCCACACGTTTGTACACGGGTCGTACACCAGCAGCATGGCGCGCTTCGCGAATGGCAGTGTCTGTGGTACGCAATTGCTTCGCTAAACGGCGGTCTGAAAAGCCCTTTTGCTTCAAAAGCCGTAGCGTCGCGGCGTCAATCTTGTCGAGCGTGGTGGTTTCCAGTTCCAACTCAATTTTGACGATTTCTTCAATTTGCACCAAAAACCATGGGTCGATTTTGGTCAAGGCAAATACCTCGTCCACGGTGTAACCCATAGCGAAAGCATCGCCGACGTACCAAATACGCTCAGGACCTGGCGCACCCAATTCGCGCTCCAAGATTTCACGATCTTGTGTTTTCTCGTTCATACCGTCCACGCCAACTTCCAAGCCGCGCAAGGCTTTTTGGAACGACTCTTGGAAAGTGCGACCCATCGCCATCACCTCGCCGACCGACTTCATCTGCGTGGTTAATCGCGAGTCTGCCGTCGGGAATTTTTCAAACGCAAAACGTGGGATTTTGGTGACCACGTAGTCGATACTTGGCTCAAAACTCGCAGGGGTTAGCCCACCCGTGATCTCGTTGCGCAACTCATCCAGCGTGTAACCGCAAGCCAATTTGGCAGCGACTTTGGCAATCGGGAAACCTGTTGCTTTGGATGCCAAGGCACTAGAGCGGGATACACGCGGGTTCATCTCAATCACCACCATGCGACCATCGACCGGGTTGATGGAAAACTGCACGTTGGAGCCGCCTGTATCGACGCCAATTTCGCGCAGCACCGCCAATGACGCATTACGCAGGATTTGGTACTCTTTGTCGGTCAAAGTCTGTGCGGGTGCGACGGTGATGGAGTCGCCCGTGTGCACGCCCATGGGGTCCAAGTTTTCAATCGAACAAACGATGATGCAGTTGTCCGCCTTGTCGCGCACCACTTCCATCTCGTACTCTTTCCAGCCGAGCAGTGATTCTTCAATCAGCAACTCGTTGGTTGGGGATGCTTCCAAGCCACGCTTGCAAATCGTCTCAAACTCTTCGGCGTTGTAGGCGATACCGCCACCGGTACCACCCAACGTGAAGCTAGGGCGAATGACGGTCGGGAAACCCAAAGTCTTTTGCACAACCCAAGCCTCGTCCATACTGTGTGCAATGCCAGAGCGGGCTGAGCCGAGACCGATTTTCGTCATCGCGTCTTTGAACTTCAAGCGGTCTTCGGCTTTGTCGATGGCTTCTGGCGTTGCACCAATCAGCTCAATCGGCTTGCCCGTCGCAGCTCCGGTGTATTTTTGCAACACGCCGTTGTGCCATAAATCCAAAGCACAGTTCAGCGCCGTTTGCCCACCCATGGTCGGCAAAATCGCATCGGGACGCTCTTTGGCGATGATTTTTTCAACCGTTTGCCAGGTGATGGGTTCGATGTAGGTGACATCCGCTGTAGCGGGGTCGGTCATGATCGTCGCTGGGTTGCTGTTGATCAAGATGACTTTATAGCCCTCTTCGCGCAGGGCTTTGCAAGCTTGCACGCCGGAATAGTCAAACTCGCAGGCTTGACCAATGATGATAGGCCCAGCGCCGATGATGAGGATACTTTTAAGGTCGGTACGTTTTGGCATTTTATTTATTCTCCCCAGCTCTGGTCATCAAACCGACAAAGCGGTCGAACAGGTAGCTGATGTCTTGTGGGCCGGGCGATGCCTCAGGGTGGCCCTGAAAGCAAAACGCGGGCTTGTCGGTGCGGGCCATGCCCTGCAGCGTGCCGTCAAACAAGCTGATGTGGGTGGCGCGCAGATTGGCTGGCAATGTGGTTTCGTCCACTGCAAAGCCGTGGTTTTGACTGGTGATGCTGACTTTGCCAGTATCTAAATCTTTCACCGGGTGGTTCGCACCGTGGTGGCCGAACTTCATTTTGAAGGTTTT
>JANMTB010000087.1:0-2146 GCA_031390045.1 Polaromonas sp. | reverse complement strand
TCTTTCGTTCTGGCTGAGGTGTTTGTAATTCATGGGGCAACTTTGACTTGCAGGTCTTGAGGAGCTTTAGATGCTAAAACATCCTCAGCCATCTCTTAACCATTAGTTATTCAAAGTTGCACTTCGTACTTGAATCCGCCTTGTTTAATTCAATGCTGAGACTGCTTTACCATTCAACAAAAAGCCAATCAAATTATCGGCCGCTTTGGTGGCCATGGCCATACGCGTCGGCACCGTGCTGCTGGCAATGTGCGGCGTGAGGACGACGTTAGGCACGGTAAGCAAATCTGGGTGAACAGATGGTTCGCCCTCAAAAACATCCAAACCAGCTGCAGCGATTTGCTTGTTTTTCAGCGCGATGGCCAAAGCCGCATCGTCCACAATACCCCCTCGTGCAAGATTAATCAAATTCGCTGTTGGCTTCATCAAAGATAACTCTTCTGCGCCGATGGTATGGTGCGATTCTGCTGAGTAAGGGACGACGAGTATGACGTGGTCTGCCGTCTGAAGAAGCTCATTTTTTGTGACGAAACTTGCCTCACAAGCCGCCTCAGTAGCTGCATCGACTCGGTTGCGGTTGTTGTATATCACCTTCATGCCAAAGCCAAAAGCACCGCGCTTAGCAATGGCTTGGCCGATTTTTCCCATGCCGATGATGCCTAAGGTGCTGCCATGCACTTCGCCACCCGCAAACATGTCAAACCGCCAGCTTTTCCACAGCCCTGCGCGCAGAAAGTGTTCACTCTCGGTGACGCGACGCGCTGTCGCCATCAGCAAAGCAAAACCGAAGTCCGCGGTCGTTTCGGTCAAAGTATCTGGCGCATTACTACCAAGCACGCCTGCAGCCGTCATGGCTGGTAGGTCAAAGTTGTTGTAGCCCACTGTCATGTTCGCGCAGATTTTAAGTTGCGGACATGCGTTGAGTAAGTCGGCATCGATGCGTTCTAAGCCAAATGTGAAAGCACCAACTTTGCCTTGCAGCTTCTCTATCAGCTGTGGTTTTGTCCAGTTTTCGTCTGCTTGGTTGGACGTTACTTCAAAATGCTGCGCTAACTTTTCAATCGTCTCAGGGAAAATAGCACGTGTGACTAAAATGGCAGGCTTGGTCATTAATATTGTCTAAAATATGGTTAATTATAGCTTCAGCCGGCGTATTTATTGTCTTTATTGCTATAATAAATATAGTGAACTGAATTGAACACCAATGATATTATCTACTATCTAACATCCACCATTTATGCCTAGAGTTTTTTGTTTTGCTATTAATTATCTGTCGGGATTTGCGTCATTAACTGCTCGAAAGATGCTACTCGTGTAATGTAAGGCATTGATTGTAAATCTGGCGAAATCGCCCCGATTGCAAACGTATGATCGGCCAATTGCATTAATTCTAAATCGTCTTGGTCAGCTCCTACCACCCACGTGAGATTGATGGGGGGGGGTGATGTTGCATCTCCCAAAAAACAGCGTAATACATTGCTTTTACAACCCATAGGCTTGTTCGTGGTCAAGCCATTCTTTGCAGACGGATTATGAGCATATCTTCCTGGAAAGCCGAAGCCACCATCCGATGCACTCAAAAATGCAGGGTTGATATTCAGTTGGCCGTTACAAACATCACCATCAAATTGAATGGTGTGCGCCATCGCGAAGTCTGCAAAAATACGCCTTCGAATAATATCTGCTGCGACGAAATAGCTGTCACTCAGCACCCCAACTATAAAACCTTGGCGACGCATTTTGTTTACAAACTCAATCACGCCAGGTCGAATCTTCATCTGACGTGCAACTTCGTCAAATTTCTGCATGTGTACAAATCGGAAAAGGTAGGCTATTTTGTCTTTTTGCACTCGCTTATCATCATTTTGAAAGCTTGGGTCACTGCATAGCTGGTTTAAAGCTTCTTGTTGCCCTGTGACGCGTGCCAGCTCAACCACAAACTGAGCATCAGTTACCGTGCAGTCCATATCTAGCAATAAGAGTCGCCGCCGTCCCTTGCGTCGCGTCAGTACATATTCAATACCTGATGATGCTAGTCTCTGAGATTCGTACACAGCACCGATTTGCTCGACATTTAAGCGCCCAGCTGATCGAGCTCTGTTAAATATCACACGACCCACCTCGTTAGCCATCAGAGATAGGTCAT
>JANMTB010000086.1:0-6374 GCA_031390045.1 Polaromonas sp. | reverse complement strand
TTTGAAAAACCAACCTGGAACAAAACCTGCTCCCGCATTGAAAATAGCTGTGAATTTAGCGAATGAAATTTCTGAACTCACCGAGGTGTCAAACATCCAAATAATGAACGGCATTAACAAAAACATGATCGCGCCACTGGCACGATGCAAGATGGACACCCACGCTGCAGGCACCATGCGGTAGGTGGTCAAGTCTTTGAAGGCGTTGATATTGCGAAATTCAGGCCGTTTTGGCTTGGTCGACATTGCTGGATCGGTCATGTAAAAACTTTCAATAAGGTCACGAATAGACGTGAAATAGTCAAAAACTATGCGGTACTAAATCGGTAAAAGTGTAAATTCTATTGCACTGCAGCAAACTTAACTCAAAATTACATAAAAGAGCAGTAATTACTACATGTTTATATTTCAGACCGTCTAGTTTAATTCATTGCGGTAGTGGTGTGTATCTGTCAGGTAATAACCTCGTCGCAGCTCCATGGGCATGTCGTTGTAGGTGTAGGCCACGCGTTCCACGCAAAGTAATGGTGTTTTTTGTTCTATTTTTAATAGCGAACTATGCAATAAATTCGCCGGCACAGCCCGTATTTTCTCTATGGCTCTAAGCATTCTGACGCCAAACTCGGTTTCAAATAGGGCATACATTGGGCCATGATAGTCTGCTAGCCGTTCGGCTGTTAAGCCCTTAAAAGGAGCGGCGGGCAGCCAAATATCTTCCAAAATCGTGGGTATACCACTGAATGACAGCACCCGTTGCACCTGCCAAACCGGGTCGCCCGTGCGCAAACTCAATAATTTGGCAATGTCTGCCGAGGCACGAATGCGCTTGCATTCGGTGATTTGGCGATCCGCTGGGCCCTCGCTGCTGGGGTCGCCATTGTCAGGCACCAGTTTTAAAAACCGGTATTGCACGTGCTTTTCAACGTGGGTGTCTACAAAAGTGCCTTTGCCTTGGCGGCGCACGAGTAAATTGTCGGCTGCCAGTTCGTCAATCGCTTTTCGAACTGTGCCTTGGCTCACACGGTAGCGTGCGGCTAAGTCCATCTCGCTTGGGATAGCTTCACCAGGTTTCCACTCGCCGCCTTGCAAACTTTTGAGAATCAAACCTTTTATTTGCTGATACAAAGGGCTGAAAGCAGGTGCAGAAAAGTCTGTCGAACCTTGCGCGTCACCACTTGGTGGCGAACTAACAGATGGAATTACCTGCGCTAACGGTATGGAATTGTCATTTTGTGCCATGATGCTAATCATATCTTATATAAGACATAAGACAAATTGACTTATTAGGGTTTTCGCGAGTAAACTAGCAGGCTAATTTAGTTGTCGTTTTCTGGTTTTCTACGCAATCTCGCTAATTTTTAATTACTTTTATCAACTTTGGAGTTTTCTATGAGCAAAAAGCCCGTTCGTGTAGCCGTTACAGGTGCCGCAGGTCAAATTGGTTACGCGATTTTGTTTCGCATCGCATCAGGCGAAATGCTCGGTAAAGACCAGCCCGTCATTCTGCATTTGCTCGAAGTACCCGTAGAAGGCCCTCAAAAAGCGCTGCAAGGTGTGATGATGGAATTGCAAGATTGCGCTTTCCCTCTGCTGGCTGGCATGGAAGCATTCAGCGACCCGATGGCTGCTTTTAAAGACATCGACTATGCGCTGCTCATTGGCTCACGCCCACGCGGCCCAGGCATGGAGCGTGCTGAGTTGCTCGCTGTCAACGCAGAAATTTTCACGGCGCAAGGCAAAGCTTTGAACGCTGTTGCCAGCCGCGACGTGCGCGTTTTGGTGGTCGGCAACCCAGCCAACACCAACGCTTACATCGCCATGAAAAGCGCGCCAGACCTGCCACGTAAAAACTTCACCGCCATGCTGCGTTTGGACCATAACCGTGCCTTGTCGCAAATTGCTGCAAAAACTGGTAAAGCCGTGGCTGAGATTGAAAAATTCGTGGTGTGGGGCAATCATTCGCCAACGATGTACGCGGACTACCGCTTCGCGACCATCAACGGCGCGTCAGTCAAAGACATGATCAACGACCATGACTGGAACGCCAACACTTTCTTGCCAACCGTGGGCAAGCGCGGCGCAGCCATCATCGCTGCACGTGGCGTTTCGTCTGCAGCTTCTGCAGCCAATGCAGCTATCGACCACATGCGTGACTGGGCTTTGGGCACTAACGGCAAATGGGTGACCATGGGTATTCCATCAGACGGCCAATACGGCATTCCGAAAGACACCATGTTCGGCTTTGCTGTGACTTGCGAAAATGGTGAATACAAAACTGTTGAAGGTTTGACAATCGACGCGTTCAGCCAAGAATGCATCAACAAAACCCTCGCCGAGCTGCAAGAAGAGCAAAAAGGCGTGGCGCATTTGCTGTAAATCGTTGCTGTAAATTTGTAAAAGCACTATGGTTCATCCGCGCAATATTCTCTTAGGTGCACAAGCTGGGGCAGTATCGCTACCAGTTTGCGACCACTATTGTGGTGTAGAAGTGCGGATAACTAAAAGCTTGCAGCTGCAAGCGGAGATGATGGAAGAGTTTGGTGCATGTGTTTTTGATGTCACTTTAGATTGCGAAGATGGCGCACCCGTAGGTGGTGAAATTCATCATGCAAATATGGTTGCAGACATCGTGATTAATGCTAATATTGCTCCTAAAATTGTAGCAATATCCAGCAATAAAACGCGTGATAAAAAATCAAAACGTCGTGTTGCTGTGCGTGTACATGCAGTGGATCACGCATCGTTCGAATCTGATATCGACATCGTTGTGGGAAAAGCTGGCGGTTATTTGTCGCATGTGATGGTTCCCAAAGTTGATAAGGTGGCGGATGTGGAGCGCGCCGTTGCCTTGATTGACGCGGCAAACAAATCGACTAACCAGCTACCGATTCACGTGTTGCTCGAATCACCTAAAGCCATCCATAACGCTTTTGACATCGCCGCGCACCCACGTGTGCAGTCGCTCAGTTTTGGACTGATGGATTTTGTCTCTAGCCACGGCGGTGCTATCCCGGCCAGCGCGATGGGTTTGGAAGGGCAGTTCACACATCCCTTGGTTGTTCGCGCCAAACTGGCGATTGCCAGCGCCTGCCATGCGCACGGTAAAGTGCCGTCGCACTGCGTGGTGACTGAGTTTTCGGATACTGATGCTATTAGTAATGCAGCGTTGCAGGCGGCCAATACGCTGGGGTTTACGCGGATGTGGAGCATACACCCGAGTCAAATTCGCCCGATCTTGGCGGCTTTTGCGCCGGGTGCAAACGACATTGACGTGGCGACGCACATCATTGCTGCTGGCGTGGACGCCGATTGGGCGCCCATCAGCTACAAAGGCACGCTGCACGACCGAGCCAGCTACCGCTATTACTGGCAAGTGCTGGAGCGTGCACATCAAACAGGAAGAGCTATGGATATGTCACTTGCTCATTTTTTTAACGATTAAATTTATCATTTTGAAACCAGGAGATTGAGATGTTACAAGCCTACCGAACCCACGTTGCAGAGCGCGCCGCTTTGGGCATTCCACCGCAGCCGCTGTCTGCCAGGCAAACCGCAGAGCTGATTGAGTTGCTCAAAACTCCGCCAGCCGGCGAAGAAACCACGCTGGTTGAACTGATTACACACCGCGTGCCAGCCGGTGTAGACGCAGCCGCTATGGTCAAAGCGAGCTTTTTGGCTGCCGTTGCGCATGGTACAGAAGTTTGTCCCGTCATCAGCCGAGCTGAAGCGACAACCCTGCTGGGCACTATGCTGGGCGGCTACAACATTGGCCCAATGATTGCCTTGTTAGACGATTCGGCAGTCGCTGCCGAAGCCGCTGCAGGGCTCAAGAAAACCTTGCTGATGTTTGACCAATTCCATGACGTGAAAGAAAAAGCCGACAAAGGCAATGCTTTCGCCAAAGCAGTGATACAAAGCTGGGCTGATGCCGAGTGGTTCACCAGCCGCCCAGAAGTGCCAAAGTCCATCACTTTGACGGTGTTCAAAGTAGCTGGCGAAGTGAATACCGACGATTTGTCACCCGCACCTGATGCTTTCAGCCGTCCAGACATTCCTATGCACGCCCTAGCAATGCACAAAAATGCACGCCCTGGCATCGTGCCCGAAGAAGACGGCAAACGCGGCCCGATCAAGTTTATCAACGATCTCAAAGCCAAGGGCAATTTGGTAGCATATGTCGGTGACGTGGTGGGTACCGGTTCATCACGCAAATCAGCTACCAACTCGGTTCTGTGGTTCACCGGCCAAGACATTCCGTTTGTGCCCAATAAGCGCTTTGGTGGTGTCTGTTTGGGCAACAAAATCGCACCTATTTTTTACAACACCATGGAAGATTCAGGCGCTTTGCCGATTGAGTTGGACGTGAGCAACATGAACATGGGCGACGTGGTTGAGCTGCGTCCCTACGACGGCCAAGCGTTGAAAGATGGCAAAGTCATCGCCGAATTCAAGCTGAAAAGCGATGTGTTATTTGACGAAGTGCGCGCCGGCGGCCGTATTCCGCTCATCATCGGCCGTGGCTTGACCGCCAAAGCACGTGAAGCGCTGGGTTTGCCTGTATCAACCTTGTTCCGTTTGCCGCAAGACCCAGTCGACACCAAAAAAGGTTTCACACTGGCGCAAAAAATGGTTGGCCGTGCTTGCGGTATGCCAATTGTCAACGGCAACCAGCAAGGCGTGCGCCCAGGCACCTACTGCGAACCAAAAATGACCAGCGTCGGATCACAAGACACCACCGGCCCGATGACCCGCGACGAGTTGAAGGACTTGGCTTGCTTGGGCTTCAGCGCGGATTTGGTGATGCAGTCTTTCTGCCACACCGCTGCCTACCCAAAACCCGTGGACGTGAAAATGCACCACGAGTTGCCAGAGTTCATCAAAAACCGTGGCGGCATCAGCCTGCGCCCGGGCGACGGCATCATCCACAGCTGGCTGAACCGCATGTTGTTGCCTGACACTGTGGGTACTGGCGGCGATAGCCACACGCGTTTCCCCATCGGTATCAGCTTCCCAGCAGGCTCAGGTTTGGTCGCGTTTGGTGCCGCCACTGGCGTGATGCCTTTGGATATGCCAGAGAGCGTGTTGGTTCGCTTCAAGGGCAAAATGCAACCGGGCGTGACGTTGCGCGATTTGGTCAACGCCATCCCGTTGTACGCCATCAAAGCCGGTTTATTGACCGTTGCCAAACAAGGCAAGATCAACATTTTCTCTGGCCGCATTTTGGAAATTGAAGGCTTGCCAGACCTCAAAGTTGAGCAGGCGTTTGAGTTATCTGATGCCTCTGCCGAGCGCTCTGCTGGCGGTTGCACCGTTCACCTGAACAAAGAACCCATCATCGAATACATCAACAGCAACATCACCATGCTAAAGTGGATGATTGCGACTGGTTATGACGACGTGCGCACCATCAACCGACGCATCGTCGCGATGGAAGCTTGGTTGGCGAACCCTGTGTTGCTTAAGGGCGACGCTGACGCTGACTACGCAGCTGTTATCGACATTGATTTGGCAGATATTCACGAGCCTATCGTCGCTTGCCCTAACGACCCGGACGATGTGAAAACATTGGCTGATGTGGCCGGTAGCAAAATCGACGAAGTGTTCATCGGCAGTTGTATGACTAACATTGGTCATTTTCGCGCAGCTTCAAAGCTTTTGGAAAACAAGCGCGACATCCCTGTCAAACTCTGGGTTGCACCTCCGACCAAGATGGACGCGCATCAGTTGAGCGAAGAAGGCCATTACGGCGTTTTGGGAAGCGCTGGTGCACGCATGGAAATGCCAGGCTGCAGCTTGTGCATGGGTAACCAAGCGCAGGTGAAAGAGGGCGCAACCGTGTTCTCCACCTCTACCCGTAACTTCCCGAACCGTTTGGGTAAAAACAGCAATGTGTACCTTGGTTCTGCTGAGTTGGCTGCGATCTGCTCTAAGCTAGGCCGCATTCCGACCAAAGCCGAATACATGGCAGATATGGGCGTGTTGACTGCGGCTAGCGATACCATTTATCAATATATGAATTTTGACAAGATGCCTGATTTCACAGAGTTGACAAAATCGGTGGATAAGGCGACGGCAGCCGCAGCTGCATAAGCTCAGTCGCGTATTAACGCGTATTAGATGCAAAAAGCCCTGCTACGCGAGTTTCAGGGCTTTTTTTGTGCTTAAATATAGTTGTAGCCGGCGTATTTATTGCCTAGGTAGCTATCAAAAATATAGTAATTTTTTACAATAAGGGGCGGATTCAAGCACGAAGTGCAACTTTGAATAACTAATGGTTAAGAGATGGCTGAGGATGTTTTAGCATCTAAAGCTCCTCAAGACCTGCAAGTCAAAGTTGCCCCATGAATTACAAACACCTCAGCCAGAACGAAAGA
>JANMTB010000196.1:0-3841 GCA_031390045.1 Polaromonas sp. | reverse complement strand
TGCAGCGGCGGCATGCCAGCGATGCCCAGCTTCATTACTGGCCAGTTCAAGCCCCACACCACGGTAAGGACAATTAATAGCCAGAGTTGCTTTGCGCTGAGTTTTTGCATCGCTTGATAGTAAGCGTTTTCCGTTCGCCCTGAGCCTGTCGAAGGGTTCTTGATGACTTCGGCAGGCTCAGTCCGAATGGTTTTTGTAAAACGAGTGCTAAATTACAATCACTCCATGACCTTTCTAGAACAACTCCAGCAAGCCGAGAGCCGTAATCAATCCATGCTCTGTGTCGGCCTAGACCCCGAGCCGTCCAAATTCCCAGCCCATTTGCACGGTGATGCCAGCAAAATCTACGACTTTTGCGCCGCCATTGTCGACGCCACCGCCGACTTGGTGATTTCCTTCAAACCCCAAATCGCCTACTTCGCCGCCCACCGCGCCGAGGACCAGCTGGAAAAACTGATGCAGCACATGCGCGCTACCGCACCCCACGTGCCCGTGATTTTGGACGCCAAACGCGGCGACATCGGCTCCACCGCCGCCCAATACGCCATTGAAGCCTTTGAGCGCTACGGTGCAGACGCCGTCACCCTCTCGCCATTCATGGGTTTTGACTCCGTGCAACCGTATCTGGCCTACCACGGCAAAGGCGCTTTCCTGCTCTGCCGCACCTCCAACCCAGGTGGTGACGACCTCCAGGCCCAGCGCCTAAGCTCCGTCCCCGGCGAGCCGCTGTTGTACGAACACATCGCCAAACTTGCCCAAGGTGAGTGGAACACCAATGGTCAACTAGGCTTAGTCGTGGGTGCAACCTACCCCGCAGAAATAGAACGCGTCCGCAGCGTCGCCCCCCACGTCCCCCTGCTCATCCCCGGCGTAGGCGCTCAGGGTGGAGATGCCGTGGCAACGGTCAAAGCTGGTTGGAAAGCTGTAAACGGCGAAACCACCGCCCCCATCATCGTCAACTCGTCACGCGCGGTGTTGTATGCGTCAAACGGGGCAGATTTTGCGGCTGCTGCGCGGAAAGTGGCGATTCAGACGCGGGATGTGTTGCAGGCTGCGCGGAGTTAGACATAAGTTTTGAGATTTATTCCAAATCAATTCAACATTTAAAAAGCTAGAAAAAATGAATTCATCCAAACGGACGCAGCTAATTGCGGTCAGTTGTTTAGTTGTATTCGTCGGGTGTCTACTTTATGTGTTTGTTTTTGCTGGGAAAGGCAATGACGTCAGAAATACATGTGAAAAAAAATGTGCTCCAAGATTTTCTCGAGTAATTCCAGATTCAGCATATTTGCCAGCGTCAAAGGGTAAAAAAGTACCGCTAATTTGTGAGTGCTATTAGTAGTTGGATGCGGGACGAGTATGGCTGTACGGGTCAGCTTTTAAAGTCGTAAAACGCTATAAATAATATAGCACTTTAGTTAATAAATACAACGGCTATAGCCATATTTATGTCGAAATAAGGCAGGATTTCATTCTTTCTGCGCCTTCAACTGTTCCCGTTGCCTCTCCAACCCCGGTGGCTCGGATTTGAACCAAAACCACGCTGCGTCTGTGCCGCCGTGTCTGATGATGAATTGGTTGAAGCTCAACGACAAAACAGCCACAAAAATGAGGGCTACAAACATGACAGCTGCCCAAACTGCGGAATTGAGCAAAATCGTGAGTAGCGGCACTTCAGGCGCAAGCTGCGAGCCGGCAATGCCCGCTAAGCCAGGCAGCATGACGATGGCGATAAGCGCTTTCACCGCTAAGTGCACATGTGTTTTCGACAGTGGCATTAAGATACTCCTAAAGGTGTTCTTGGATCATAGCAAAGTAACGTTATTTCCGCTTGCGACATTATTTTGCTATAAATTAAATAGCTTTTTAATCAATAAATACGAAGGCTACACTCATATTTGATAGTTAAGTTTAAGGTATCTGTCACTAAACCGTCATAAGAGTTTTTTACACTCTGTGGCATGAAAAAAATTCCTATAGTATTTCTCCCAGAACAACGCCGTGCGGTGCTAAAACGCATTCTCGCTGTCAGCGCTGCTAGCATGTTGCCTGCCATCCCCGTGCGTGCGCAAACGGCTCGCTCTTGGGTGATTGCGCAAATCGTGGATACCACGGCGCAGCAGCAAGATGTGTCTAAAGATTATTTGATCGGCAGCCGTGCCGCATGGCAAGAAATCAACGCCAAAGGTGGTTTGCAAGGCAGACCCGTCATACACTTGTCGATAGATACCGATGGTTCAGCCGCGAGTTTAAAAGCTGCATTGGACAGCGCGAATAGCAACACCGCTTGTATCGCCCTGTCCGGCACAGCGGGCGACCGTACAGCGCAGGCGTTGACGCTCTTACTGCGGACTGAGCGTTCAACCCTTGCCCACGTCGCCCCATGGCTGCAAAACGCCAGCAACGAACTGGACGACACCACCTTCGCTATTTTTGCCGATCGGCAAGCGCAGATTTTGCATATCGTGAAATCATTGTCAGTGGTGGGCGCTAAAGACTTGGGTGTGATTTATGCCTCACAGCAAGAATACACCTTGTATCGTGCTGATGTAGAGCGTTCTGCCCAGAGCATGCGCATGCAAATCAGCACATCGCCACTGGCGCAAGACTTGAAAAGTGCGGGTCAAAAGCTGCCAGCTAGCTCACCAGCCGTGCAGTTGTTTATTGGCGGTACGCCAGAATTAGCGCAATTTACAGCAGGTTTAGAGCTGCAAACGCAACGACGCTATTTGCTTGCGTTGGCAGACGTTAACTTGCAAACCATGAAAGAACTAGGTGCTGCGCGCGAAACACCGATATTTGCCGCACAAACTGTGCCTGTGGTCAACAGTGGTTTGCCAGTCGTGCGCGCTTACCGTGCTGCAATGATCAAGTTTTTTGACGAACCGCCAACACCGCTGAGCTTGGCTGGCTACATCGCTGCTCGCTACACCTTTGAAGTGTTGAACAAAGTAGGCAGCAACTTGAGCCGCCAGACCGCGTTAGCCGCATTTCAAAAGCGTGAATCAATTGATATCGGCGGTTTCAGAATCAACTACAACGCTACGCAGCGCGGCAGTACCTTTGTGACCCAAAGCATGCTGGCAAAAGATGGACGCACTGTCGGGTAATTGTTCAATTCCGCACGAAGCGTGAGCCAAACATCACCATCAACAACGCCGCCACAACAAAAGCAATCCCACCCCATTGCCAAGTCGTAATCTGCTCCCCCAAAATCAGCATCCCCGCCGTGATACCCACGACAGGAACGCCTAGGCTGAAAGGCGCGACTCGGTTTGCTGGGTGGCATTTGAGCAGTTGTGTCCACATGGCATACGCGATGATGGTCGCTACCCAGCCTAGAAATGCGACGGATACCCAGCTGCTCCACGGCGCTGCTAGCCAGCGCCAGCGGGTGGGTTCGGGGTCTAGCAGCAGGGTTAAAGCGATGAAAGGAATGATGGGCACGACGCTGCTCCAGACCAGAAACGCCACGGCGTCGAAGCTGGTGTCTTTAGTCAGTGATTGCTGCGCTTTACGAACCACGATGTTGGACGCCGACCACATGGAAGCGCCTAAAACACAAAAAATCAAGCCTAATAAGGTCGTAGACGACGTATTTATTGCTTGCGGTGCTATGTAGTTCATAGCAAAGCAGGCTAAGCCTGCAGCGGCTAGCAGCAAACCAATTTGTAGAGAGCGACTTGGTTTTTCCTTCAGAAGTACGAAGCTAAAAATCGCCGTGAAAAACACCTGCGTTTGCATCAGTACTGAAGCCAACGCCGCCGTCATGCCCAATTTCAGCCCCACAAACAAAAAGCCAAACTGTCCCACACCTTGAAACAAGCCGTAATACAGCAAC
>JANMTB010000187.1:0-17698 GCA_031390045.1 Polaromonas sp. | reverse complement strand
TCGCATTGATGCCGCTTCTGAAGCCCATGTCGCCAAGCTCAAAGGCTTGGTCGACAGCTGTCGTACCTTGCGCGCAGAGATGAATGTGCCGCCTTCCACCAAGCTGCCCATGTTTGCCTTGCCCGCCAACGCGGTTGAAG
The DNA here is from genome assembly GCA_031390045.1 of Polaromonas sp. Lineage (GTDB taxonomy): Bacteria > Pseudomonadota > Gammaproteobacteria > Burkholderiales > Burkholderiaceae_C > Aalborgiella. The sequence continues at coordinate 17,558 of JANMTB010000187.1, read as the reverse complement.
CTGCGTTCATGCACGATGCTGCACCCGTGTTGAAGTCGCTCGCCAAGCTTAGTGAAGTGAAGGTGTTTGACGACGAAGCGAGTTGGCAAGCAGCAGCCCAAGCATCACCTGTGTCGGTCGTGGGCGATTTGCGCATGTGTTTGCACATGGAGATTGACGTTGCGGCAGAGAAGCTGCGCATTGGCAAAGAAGTGACGCGCTTGGAAGGCGAAATCGCTCGTGTCAACGGCAAATTGAGCAACGAAGCGTTTGTGGCGAAAGCACCTCCCGCTGTGATTGAGTTAGAGCGCAAACGCGTGTCAGACAATGCCGCGACTTTGCTGAAACTACAAGATCAATTAATCAGATTGGTTTAGCGCCTTTTTAGCGCCTTCTGAGCACATGCACAAACTCGGCACCCAGAGTTTGTTGCTCCACCAAATCATTGCCCGTTTGTTTGCAAAAAGCTTGAAAGTCACGCATTGAACCCGTGTCGGTCGACGTGACGCGTAACAGTTGTCCGCTGACCATACTGGCGAGTGATTTTTTGGCTTTCAAAATCGGCAGTGGGCAGTTCAGCCCTCGTGTGTCGAGTTCAACATAGATGGTCAAGTCGCTCATAGTCAGACTCTTATTTCAAATGACTTAAAGTTTATGCTTTTGCAGTGCGCAGCATGATTGAAAATTCCTGCAGTGCTTCGATACCGCTGGCTTCAGCGCGGTGGCACCAAGCTGCAAGTTCGGCCGTCAAATGCTCGCGAGACATAGATGTGTTGAGCCACATTTGGCGAAGCTCTTCACGCATGGCGACCATCTTGTCCAATATAGGATGCTCTGCCCGTGCCAGTTCAACATGCGACAAGGCAGTGGTTGGCACTTTGTCTGCGTCCCGGTGTAGCCAGCGTTTTGCAGCGAGCAATGTTGTCATGTCAGCGCGTTTTGCTTTCAACACAGCGAGCTCAGTTTTGCAAGCACGGCGCATCTCTTTGGCGTAATTAGCCATGACCTCATAGCGATTAGCAATCAAAACTTCCAGCGTGTTTTCAGTCGCTAAATCTGAAAATATGCCGCGCTGTAGTTTGGGCGGTGTTTTTTTAACTTTAGCCAAGCCCAGTTTTTGTAGAACACTGATGTAAGCCCAACCCATGTCAAATTCATATTTTTTGACGGAAAATTTGGCAGATGTTGGATAAGTATGGTGGTTGTTGTGCAGCTCTTCACCACCAATCAAAATGCCCCAAGGTGTGATGTTGGTGCTGGCGTCGGGCGCCTCAAAATTGCGGTAGCCCCAGTAGTGGCCGATACCGTTGATGATGCCAGCTGCGGTGACAGGAATCCAAGCCATTTGCACGGCCCAAACGGTCAATCCAACCACGCCAAACAAGGTTAAATCGATGATCATCATGAGCGCTACGCCATGCCATGTGAAACGCGAATAAACGTTGCGCTCCACCCAGTCGTTGGGAGTGCCGTGCCCAAATTTGGCCAGTGTGTCGGTGTTTTTAGATTCAGCTCGGTACAGCTCTGCACCTTTCCAAAACACGGTTTCAATACCGTGCGCGTGTGGGCTGTGCGGGTCGTCTTTGGTTTCACACTTGGCGTGGTGCTTGCGATGAATAGCCACCCATTCTTTGGTGATTTGTCCCGTGGTCAGCCACAGCCAAAAGCGGAAAAAGTGTGCGACTGCAGAGTGCAAATCCATCGCACGGTGCGCCTGGTGGCGGTGCAGGTAGATGGTGACACTGGCAATGGTGATGTGTGTCACCACCAAGGTGAAAATCACCATTTGCCACCAAGACAAGCTCCATAAACCGTCTGCCAGCCAGTCCAGTGTCGCGTTCAAAAATGTCCAATCGGGTAATAACATCATCAATTCCTTAAAAACTACGACGTGCAAAATCAAACTGTACGCGAGTGGTGTGTTAAATACATTTAAATAGCGTTAAAAGTTTATTTCTTCTGCCAAATGGCAGCAAAAAAACCGTCTGTGCGGTGGATATGTGGCCACAAACGCAGGTATTCAAGCCCAGTGCTACCTTCTAAACCCGTGCCTGAGCACAAGCTGGCAGCGTTTTCAACTTTCAGCTGCGTCAGCACATCGCCCACCTGTAGCATCTCAAACTCAGGGTTAGCAGCAGAAAACTGCTGTGCAATCACTTCGTTTTCGTCTTTTAGCAAGCTGCAGGTTGCATAAACCAAGCGCCCACCAGATTTCACCAAGCGTGCGGCGCTTTGCAAAATCGCAGTTTGCAGGGTCGCCATCTCTTCGACGAGCTTAGGTGTTTGCCGCCATTTGAGGGCAGGGTTGCGGCGCAAGGTGCCTAAACCGGAGCAAGGCGCATCCACCAGCACACGATCCATTTTTCCAGCTAAGCGTTTGATACGTTCATCACGCTCATGGGCGATAGCGGCAGGGTGCACGTTTGACAGTGAGCTGCGTGCCAAACGCGGTTTCAAACCTTCTAAGCGGTGTGCCGAGGTATCAAAAGCGTACAAACGCCCCGTGTTGCGCATAGAGGCGCCTAGTGCCAGCGTTTTGCCGCCCGCACCAGCGCAGAAGTCTGCGACCATTTCGCCGCGCTTGGCATCGACCAGAAGTGCCAGCAGCTGTGAACCTTCGTCTTGTACCTCGATCGCACCGCGTTTGTATACGCTTAAATTGCGTAATTGTGCTTTGTCGGACACACGTAAACCCCAAGGTGAAAACGGTGTCGGTTCGGATTGCACGGCAACTTTGGCAAGCTCTTTCGCCACATCGTCGCGCTTTTCGTTCAGCATGTTGACACGCAAGTCCAAGCCTGGGTTGGCGTCGAGCGAATCAACATATTGCCAAAACCCTGCGCCTTTTTTGCGGGGGTCTTTCTTGTCGTCCAGTTGCTCTTTAAGCGGTTCAACTAACCATTCGGGCAAGTTGTGGCGGTGGCGGTCAAGCAGTTCGTCGGTTTTGACGGCGTCGATCTTCTTGATCCAAGCCAGCTCTTGCTCATTGATCGCACCTTCTAAGAATGCACGTGGTGCAGCAAAACCCAAAATCGCCAAGCGGCGTTCCTTGCCGCCGCTGCCCGAGGGCGCAAAGTGGTCAAAACGCTGTTTTTTGCGCAGCACGTTGTAGACAGTGTCTGTCAGCGTAGCGCGTTCACGTGGGCCAAAACCACGGTTGTCGCGGAAAAACTTGGCAACGATGGCGTCGGTCGGGTGGTCAAATTTGAGGGTCAAGCGGACCAGTTCGGTACAGGCTTCTAAAATATATTGTGGGTGCATAAGCCCTATTTTCCCATGCTTCCCACTTTAATCGCTACAAAGCGAGAAAGTTCGCTCTTGTTTCCCCTATAGTTACGGTATGACTGAATCACATTCTGAACATTTGCCACCCTTTATCACCACCAAGCCGGGTTTTTACCGGCATTACAAAGGTGGTGAATACGAGGTCGTAGATACGGTTCGGCACTCTGAAGATCTGCAACCCATGACGCTGTACCGTGCCTTGTATGGCGAACGTGGCCTATGGGTGCGACCGGCTGAAATGTTCAACGAAACCGTGCTGATTGATGGTGTGATGCAGCCAAGATTTAAGTATTTAGGTGATACCCAAGCTGACAATTCAAGTGAAAATTCAATAACGGAGACAAAATGAAAAAACAAATGAAGAAATGCGTCCTGATCAAAAATCTAGCTGGAATCAGTTTCCCCACCCTCCTTCTGCCTCTCTTTCTATCAGCGGGCGGCTTAATCCCACTGATGGCTAGTGCCCAAACTTACCCCACCAAACCCATCACCTTGGTTGTGCCTAACCCACCGGGCGGATTTGTGGATGCATCTGCGCGGATTTTGTCCGATTCACTTGCTAAAGTAACCAACCAAACCATTATTGTGGACAACAAAGGCGGCGGCAGCGGTAATGTGGCTTACCAATTTGCAGCACGGGCTAATCCAGATGGTTACACCTTGCTCAATTCGTACTCGGCTTACCATGTGGGTAACCCGAACTTAACACCTAAGCTGCCGTGGGCGCAGAAAGACTTCGTTCCCGTGGCGCTTATCACCGTGGCGACCAACGTTATTGCGGTGCACCCGTCCATTCCGGCCAACAACTTGGCTGAATTCATCGCCTATCTGCGCGCCAACCCTGGCAAACTCAGCTATGCCAGCCAAGGCAACGGCTCTTTGTCGCACATTGGTACTGAAATGTTCAAGTTGCAAACCAAAACCAGCATGGTGCATATCCCTTACCGTGGCTCTGGCCCTGCGATTCAAGACGTGTTGTCGGGCCAAGTGCAGGTGTTCATGACCACACCACCCTCTGTGATGGGGCATGTGCAGGCAGGCAAGCTCAAAGGCTTTGCGGTCACTGGCAAAAGCCGCCATTCAGGTTTGCCAGCTGTGCCGACAACAGCGGAAGCGGGTATGAAAGGCTTTGAGCTGGAAGCTTGGGTTGGCATTTTTGCACCTGCTGGCACGCCGGCAGATGTGGTCGCTAAGCTCAGCGGCCAAATCAAAGCCGCTTTAGAACTGCCAGAAACCAAAACGCGCGCAGACGGCGCTGGCATTGAGCTGCGCTACCTACCGCCAGCGGCTTTAGACAACTTGGTGAAGACCGAAACCGCTTTTTGGGAAAAAACCATCAAAGAAGCCGGTATTAAGCCGGAATAGGCAAAAAATTGCTTAAAATGGTCTAAAATGAAGTAAAAATCGCTCTAGCCGGCGTATTTATTATCTATATTGCTATTAAAAATATAGCAATATAGGCATTCTAAAATAAATTACGTCACGTAATCACTTCGCCTAATTACATGGCGTAATGGTTTGCTGCAGCTGGGTTTGTTGGGTTCACAACTGGCAAACTTAAATCCACAGTTTGGAGGCTTTGGGTGGTCTTGATCGGCATGATCGACGGTGCTGCGACAAAGGTAGATGTAGTCGCTGCCATGACTGGCATCTCGATCGGCATAGACAGCGGTTTGTGCGGAATATTCAGTGTGATGTCTGGGTGGTGCGTCAACGCTGCAAATTTCAAAAGCGGATGATCGACGGCTGACCAGCGTTCAAACGCTGTCTTAACGTTAAATTGCATCACACGATGTGGCAAATTACTGGCGTGCGCGAGGGGAATCATGCCCTGGCCTGGGAAAACGTCTTCAAATAGCATGCGCTGGTACATGCGATCGACCGGCGCACGGCCTGCAATTACCATCCATTCCACGCCGATTTGCTGGCAATACATATAGAAGGCTTTAAACAGCGCTGTCGTGACCAAGCGACCACCTACTTGGTTAGTGACGCCCAAGCGTGTCGCTTCCGCCATGGGCAGCTCTTTGAGCCACTGCGGTAAGTCAATCGATTGCTCCAAGCACAGCGGCTTGTAAGCGTTGGTCTGAATGCGCATCGTGCCAACGGGTGATCCGTCTTCTTTTGACTCAGCCAACAGTACGACTGTGCCTTTTTCAAAATCAGCGGCTTCTGGTTTACCCAAGGACTTGGCAAATTCAGGCAAATGGCGGTCATAAGCGGCTTGGCGTATTTGTACGGCCTGGTTTAGCTCGGCTTGGGTCCGCACAATTTTGAGCGTGAATGGTAGCGACTCTTCGGCAATGGTTGGCGTACTAACGCGATTGACATGTGCTGACCTAGCTTGAATCACATGTGTCTGGAGTGCAGGAGTAGTAACTGTTTGAAGCATGATGTTAATCCCGATCATAAGTAATGAGGTCATCCAAAGTAAGGATTAAACTCTCAACTAAATTATGTAACAAAGCTTCAAAAACTGCATAGGTTACATCACCAAGTAAACAACAAGAAACTAGACGCAGTTGTAAAAATTCGTAAAAATGATAGCAAACATGACAAACTGCGTAAAGCCTAACTTAATTTATTACAGATTTATTTACTATTAGCAGAGCGTTTTGTATACTAAAGTCACAATTATCAAAATGATAGCAAATATTTTTGCGTAGTATTACCAGAAATTCTCAAAATTAGTTTAAAAATCGATATTTGGTCGATATTTGGTCGATATTGCTATATCAATCATAGCTATTTTGTAGCCTGACTAAACTATAGTTTGTGATTAATTCGAGGCGCTTATTTCAGCAGCTGTGCTATCGCCTTAGGGTACATAACATGCTCTTGCGACAGTACCCTAGCCGCCAAGGTTTCTGCCGTATCACTAGGCAAAATCGGCACCACCGCTTGCGCCAAAATCGGCCCGACATCTAGCTCTGTTGTTACACGATGCACCGTAGCACCGGCGAACTGGCAACCTGCATCTATGGCGCGTTGGTGTGTATGCAAACCAGGGAAGGCTGGTAGCAGGGAAGGGTGTATGTTGATGAGTCGCCCGTCATAATGCGAAACAAACGCTGGTGTCAAAATCCGCATGAATCCTGCCAATACGACCAAAGTGGGCGCAAACTGCTCTACGGTTTGCATCAGTTGTGCGTCAAAGGTTTCACGGGATGTAAAGTTGCGGTGATCCAGCACGGCTGTGGCAATGCCCTGCGCTTTGGCAACTGCTAAACCGTCAGCGTCAGCTTTGTTACTCACCACAGCAGCCACTCTAGCCCCAAATTTGTCTTGCCAAGCCTCTTTTTTTTCAGCTTTCAAGATGGCAGCCATGTTGCTGCCCCCACCAGAGATCAAAATAACGATATTCTTCATAGTCTTGTTTAGTTTATGGGAATTATCGCTTTGGAAAACATCATTGACGCTATTGGCACGCAAAGAGTCGCCAGAAACTTACCCTATTTAACCGCCATTCAAGCCCGTGTCTTGGGCACCTTGATGGAAAAAGCACGTACGGTGCCAGACAGTTATCCCCTGACATTGAATTCGCTGGTTTTAGGTTGTAATCAAAAGAGTAGCCGATTTCCAAGTATGGAATTGAGTGAATCCGACGTATTTGTTGCTTTAAATACTATGAAATTAATAGCAAATGAAGCTCAACAACCCTTAATTCGTGAGGTTAGCGGGAGTCGCAGCACTCGGTTTGAGCATAACTTTCAGCGGGCTGTGGGTGTGCCTGAGCAGTCAGCCGTGGTATTGGGCTTGTTGATGCTGCGCGGTCCGCAGACGGCGGGTGAGTTGCGCATCAATGCTGATCGTTGGTACAAATTTGCTGATATCTCTTCAGTAGAGGGTTTTTTAGACGAATTGCAAGACAGAACTGCTGACAAAGGTGGCGCATTGGTTCAAAAGCTGCCCCGTGCGTCTGGGGCGCGCGAACAGCGCTGGGCGCATTTGATGTGTGGCCCTGTTGATTTGGATTTGCTGGTAAGTGAGAATGAAGCCGCTGAGTTGGCGGCGAGTGATGGTTTGGTCATCCATCAACGCATCAGCAACTTGGAGCAAGAAGTCGCTGCTTTGAGGGAAATTGTGAAAAACCTACTCGGCGAGTTAGGTATGTCTCCCCCATTACAGTGACAAAAGCACGATCGTGCTAAAGTATACATAACATCTAATATTGGAGATTGCAGCTATGGATTTGGCTTTCACCCCTGAAGAACAACAATTTCGCGAAGACATACGCTCATGGGTGCGAGCCAACTTGCCGTCTGAGCTTTCAAACAAAGTCTTTAATTCCCTGCATTTGACCCGCGATGATATGCAAAGCTGGGCCAAAATTTTGGGTAAAAAAGGTTGGTTGGGCCATGGCTGGGCCAAAGAATTTGGTGGCCCGGGCTGGACGGCTGTACAAAAGCATTTGTTCGAAGAAGAATGTGCTTTGGCCGGTGCACCTCGCGTCGTGCCTTTTGGCCCCGTGATGGTCGCACCCGTCATCATGGCCTTTGGCAACGAAAAACAACAAAAGCAGCATTTGCCTGGCATTGCCAGCGGCGACGTGTGGTGGAGCCAAGGCTACAGCGAGCCAGGGTCGGGCTCTGACCTCGCTTCGCTGAAGTGCAAAGCTGAACGTGTTGGAGACAAGTACATCGTCAATGGTCAAAAAACCTGGACGACGCTGGGTCAATATGGCGAGTGGATTTTCTGCCTAGTGCGTACCAGCAACGAAGGCAAACCACAAACCGGCATCAGTTTTTTGCTGATCGACATGAAGAGTAAGGGCGTGAGTGTTCGCCCCATCATTATGTTAGACGGTGGCCATGAGGTGAACGAGGTGTGGTTTGACAACGTCGAAGTGCCAGCGGAAAACCTTATTGGACAAGAAAACCAAGGCTGGACTTATGCCAAACATCTGCTCAGTCACGAGCGCACGAATATCGCAGATGTGAACCGCTCGAAACGCGAGTTAGAACGCTTGAAACGCATTGCCAAAGCCGAAGGCATCTACGACGACGCTAGGTTCAGAGATGAAATTGCCAAACTGGATGTAGATGTCGTTGCGCTGGAAATGATGGTGCTGCGTGTACTGAGCGCAGAAAAATCGGGCAAAAATTCGCTCGATGTAGCGGGTTTGCTGAAGATTCGCGGTAGCGAAATTCAACAGCGCTACTCAGAGTTGATGATGCTCGCTGCCGGCCCATATGCTTTGCCGCTGCGTAAAGAGGCCATGGAAGCTGGCTGGCAGGGTGACCATGTCGGTGCTGCACATTGCGCGCCGCTTGCAAGTACTTACTTCAACATGCGCAAAACCACGATTTATGGTGGTTCTAGCGAAGTGCAGCGCAACATTGTGGCGCAAACCGTGCTTGGCTAATCGTTGGCTAAAAAGTAAACACATTTAGACATAGTGCTAAAAATATTGGAATAAATATCATGAATTTTGATTTCACAGAAGACCAAGACCAGCTGCGCGACGCTGTACGCAAATGGGTGGACAAAGCGTATACCTTTGAGCGCCGTCAAAACATTGAAAAAAGCGGTGGCTTTTCGCAAGATGCGTTCAATGAAATTGCGGAACTAGGGCTGGGCGGTTTGTATATTTCTGAGGCTGATGGCGGCTTGGGCATGGGGCCCGTTGAAGGCATGGTGGTGATGGAGGAGCTGGGGCGCGGCATTGTGCTTGAGCCTTTTGCGCAAATCTTGATTTGCAGCGGCGTGCTTTCAGGCTACGCACAAGCTGATTTGAAAGCCGTATGGCTGCCTAAAATTGCTTCAGGCGAAGCTTTGGTCGTCTTGGCATATCAAGAGCGCGCTGCACGGTATCACTTAGACAAATGCGTTGCCAATGCCGATAAAACAACATCAAAAACGGCTGCAGTCGGCGTTTTATATGCATTAACTGCTACTAAAAACGTAGTATCAGTTGGTGATAAAGCGGATGCATTTTTAGTGCCTGCGATGCTAGACGGCAAGATGGCAATGTTTTTGGTTGAGCGTAGCGCGAGCGGTGTGACAACTTCTGGCTATGGTACGCAAAACGGCGGCCGTGCTGCAGAATTGACTTTGGTAAATGCGCAGGCTCAGTTGGTCACTTTGGACGGTTTGACAGCGCTTGAGCATGGCGTTGACATCGGCATTGCCGCTACGTGTGCCGAAGCTGTTGGCGCAATGGATAAAACCATGGCTATCACTGCAGAATACATGAACACGCGTAAACAGTTCAACGCCGTGTTGAGCAGCTTCCAAGCCCTGCGCCATCGCATGGCTGACATGAAAATGCAGCTGGAACTAGCGCGATCAATGAGCTATTACGCCGCGCTCAAGCTCAATGCACCTGCTGCTGAGCGCCGCAGAGCTATAGCGCGCGCCAAGTACCAATTGGGCAATTCTATGCGTGCTGTGGGGCAGCAAGCGGTACAGTTGCATGGCGGTATTGGCGTGACGGACGAATACATTGTCAGCCATTATTTCAAGCATTTAACGCAGCTGGAGATGACGTTTGGTGATACTTTGCACCACTTAGGCGAGGTGTCTAGCCGCATGCAAGACACGGCTGGCGTGTTTGCTTGAGTTGCTAAAAACTAAGCTTGAAATTAACGGACAAAGCTTGAGGGCTTAGGCAGCGGAACCGGCTCGGCAAAAATATCAAAATCAATTAAATTGCCTTTGGGCTCGGTTTTTGTACCTGTTTTAGCCACTGCTTTTTCAGTTTCTGGTAACTCGCCATTGATGCTTTCTACCGCAGGTGCTGGGCTAGGTACTGAGCGCAGCTTAGGTGGAGTGTCTAAAACCAAATCCATCAGCTCGGTCGGTGAGGTGATTGGACGGTCATGTACAGGTCGACTTGCAATTCTTTGAGCGTTTAAATGGTGTTCGTTAAAACGCGAATCATCAAAATGTGCTGGTGATTTTTCAGGCGAATTGGCTGCAGAAAATTCTTTTGATGCTTTTGAAGTTTCGTTTATTTTGTCAAGCGTTTTTTTGCGATTCGACGTAGCTGATTCTTTGTTCGACAGCAGCATTGCTAGAGGATTGGCATCAAAGGCTGCTTCAGCCAGCTTTGCAGGCGGCAATTCAAACTCTGTGTTGGCAAGTTCCGCAACTTGAGCAACTTCATCAACCAGAGCTTCCGGCACAAACGCTGTGTCGGTAAACGAAGTGGGCATGAATGAGGCAGGCTCTGTTTGGGAAGGAACTTCTGCCATCGCTTTTTCCTGTAACCATCCATAGCCCGGTTGAGTGCCTCGGCGCACGTGAAACCACAGCCATGCAATGCAGGCTAAAGTCAAAGCCAACAAGCCCATCAAGCCATACACAATCGGGTTGTTGAACTCGTGTTTTCCGTCTTTGGCAATCGCTGTTGGTTTGGTTTGAGCAGCCACTGCAGGGGTGATCGCAGGCGGTGTTACTGGCTGAGCTACAGTCGCGGCTGCCACAGCTGGCATGCCGTTGATGGCACGCCACACAGCCGTAGCTTGCGCCAAGGCTTGTATTTCTTCGGGTGTGCGCATACCTGTAGGCGCAATCAATGCAGTTGAGAGTTTGAGCAAGACTTGGTGCTCGTCAGTCAACTCAAAAGTTTCCATTTTCAGGCGCGACTGACCCAAGTGGGCTACTTTACCCAACGGGTTGGCAGGCGCAACAGCGAATGCCGTTGGTTTTGGTTCAGCGGCGTTGGGTTTGATTGTTCGTCGTGGTTTACTGGGTTCTTGAGTCGAAGTTTGATTCGTTGCTTGACTACTTTCTTGAGCGCGTTTTACAGACCAGTTTGACACAGGTGCAGAAGGTAATAGCGGCAATGCATTGCTGACGGTGGCAGTTTGTGCACTTTGTTTTGCTGATAAGTTGCTCACTGTATTTGTGCTGGGCAATTTATTGTTAGCGACTGATTCTGTCTGTGGATTGATGGCCGGCATGTCGGCGACAAAATCAGTTAAAAAGTCGTATTGCCGCGTCACTTTGGCGCCGCAATTGTTGCGCAAAATCACTTTTGCCCAAGGCTCAATCACTGCAGTGTTAGAGCGAATGCGAACCATGGCGTCTAAGCCGTTGGATGCGGGTGTGACATCTACTCGGACACGACCAGCATCAAATTTGGTATCTGCTTGGAAAACTTCGGCGCTAAAGCAATTGAATGGATCTTCAATCGGCGCGTCAAAACGCACAGGAATTGTTAAATCGAGAGGACGGCCAAACACTGCAGTGCCTTTGGAGGCACCCAGCTGCATAGCAAAGCCTGGCTGCAAGGCGCCTAGCAAAATTGCTAACACTAGTCTGTGGATGTGGCTCATATTCCTCAGCTTAAAACAAATAAAACAATCTCGCAATACAGCTTAGTCGTGTGAAGATACGAATCACCTAACTGACTTTCACTTATACATCTAAGTGTATCTATTATTGCGTTTGTGTTAATTGTGTATACTTTTATACACAAAGTAAAGAAATTTATTATATATATATATTAAACATTGAATATTACCCAATTACAAAAACGGTAGGCAAAGTTATCGGTAAAGTGTGCGATTTTTGACGCCAAACGCTTACTTTGTTGCTCGAAGTCTGCATGTTTGACAGTGTTAGCCCACAACTGAGCGCCAAACGGGTGCTTGGCTGCAGCTGGCTGACCAAGGTTTGCAATAACGCAGTATTTCGATAGGGTGTTTCGATAAAAAGCTGGGTCTGCCCCGTTTTCAGTGCTAACTGCTCCAGTTCTTTGATGCGTTTGGCCAGCAACGCGCCATCAGATGGCAAATAACCAACAAATGCAAAATTTTGTCCACCCAAGCCACTCGCAGCCAAAGCCAATATTAACGAAATAGGGCCCACCAGCGGCACAACATCGATGCCCAAATCATGCGCAGCCCGCACAACGGACGAGCCAGGGTCAGCAATGGCTGGCATTCCAGCTTCGCTGACCAAGCCGACATCAAAACCGCTCAAAGCCGCAGCGAGCAAAGGCTTTGCATCAAAGCTTGCACCCGCGCTACCGGGGTGATCTCCTTTTTTGTGCACTTCACGGGGCAATTCTTGAATGTTGAGAGATTGTAGTGGTTGCGAAAGCGGGCAAAGCGCATCGACACGCTTCAAGTAGGCGCGGGTGGATTTCGCGTTTTCGCAGACCCAGTGTTGCAGCTTGGCGGCGATTTGCAGGGTAGCGAGGGGTAAGACATCGGTTAGCGGCGTCAAGGTGTCGCAGCCAAAGTCTAGCGGCGCAGGCACTAAATAAAGCTTACCTTTGTTGTTTAGTGCGATTGTCATAGCAACTTTACCCCAGCATCACGCAACATGTTGCAAGTACGAATCAAAGGCAAACCAACCAAGGCCGTAGGGTCGTCACTATCAATAGATGCCAATAGTGCAATGCCCAAACCCTCACTTTTGGCGCTGCCAGCGCAGTCATAGGGCGTTTCAGCCAACAAATATGCTGTAATTTCAGCATCAGACAAATCACGAAACACCACATTAACCGATGCACAATCCTGCGCCACAAAGCCCGAGTCATGACAAACGACAGCCAAAGCGGTGTGGAAAATCACAGTTTTGCCGCGCATTTGATGCAATTGCATCGTGGCACGTTCAAAATTACCTGGTTTGCCAAGTGCTAAACCGTCTAAATCTGCCACTTGGTCAGAGCCAATCACCACAGCTTCGGGAAACTTTTTAGCTACGGCACGTGCTTTGGCCAAAGCAAGGCGCTGCGCCAATTGCAAAGGCGATTCGCCGCTTTTAGCAGTTTCATCGACATTGGGCGCTTGCACGTCAAAAGGAATCCGCAGGCGATTCATCAATTCACGGCGGTAGGCTGACGTTGATCCCAAGATCACTTGGCGCTGTGTGATGGAGGCAGAGTTGGATGCAGAAATAGTCATAGCGCCGTATTTTCGCACTCGTTGATACACTTAGGGTCAAAAAGTTTGAAGATTAAAGTTTGGAAATGCAGAAGCTATGAAAGATTTAGGCAAAGATTTAAGTTTGAGTTTTCGGGCAGACCGTCTCGACGTAGCAGGTTTGGCGCAGGCCAATGGCTACCTCAAAGGGCAAGATTTGCTACAAAAATATGAGCGGTTGAGGAAGGAATCATGCCGACTAGAGACTGATTTAACTAAAAATGAAAGTGTAAATTGGACGGCTAAAGGCGAATTGATCGACAATGCCGGTGAAGCTTCAAAAGTTAAGCCACAAATTTGGCTGCACGTTGCAGCGCACACAACGCTGCCTCAAACCTGCCAGCGCTGCTTGGGCGAAGTGGGTATGCAGTTAGAGGTCAACCGTTCTTACCGATTTGTGGCTGACGAAGCGACTGCCGAAGCGCAAGACGATGCCAGTGAAGAAGATGTTTTAGCCATCAGCCGCGAATTTAATCTCTTAGAGCTGATCGAAGACGAGCTCTTGATGGCGCTGCCGCTGGTGCCCATGCACGACATTTGCCCAGTACCGCCAAAAATGGCGGCTGCTGATCCCGATTTTGAAGGCGGCGCAGAGGCTGTAGGCGCCGGAAAACCCAACCCATTTGCCGTTTTAGCTGCACTGAAGGGTAAAAAGTAGCAATTTAGCCGGTAATGCGCTATAATCGAAGGCTTCGCTGTGCTAGAAGTGTGCAGCAAAAGTCTAATTTAGCCCATACTTTCTAGTATCTTTACAGTTTAGGAGCCACATCATGGCCGTTCAACAAAACAAAAAATCACCGTCTAAGCGCGGTATGCATCGCTCACACAATGCCTTGGTTGTGCCAGGTATCGCAGTCGAGCCAACCACTGGCGAAACACACTTGCGTCACCACATCAGCCCAAATGGCTTTTACCGTGGCCGTCAAGTGTTGAAAAACAAGTCTGACACGGCTGCTGAATAATTTCCGCACTGCGGACAGTCGAAGTAGTGGGTTTGGCGGGCTAAAACAGCATGATCAAACTCGCCGTTGACTGTATGGGCGGTGACCACGGCCCCATCGTCACCTTGGCGGCATGCCGTCAGTTTCTTGACAAACATCCAGATGCCGAACTGTTAATGGTCGGCCTACCCGCTGCCTTGGCGGGTTTTTCACATGTGCGTGCCACGATGGTGGAAGCTAGCGAAGTTGTCGGCATGGATGACCCGCTTGAAATCGCACTGCGCAAGAAAAAAGACTCCTCCATGCGAGTCGCTATCAACCAAGTTAAATTAGGTGCAGCACAAGCCGCTGTTTCTGCGGGCAACACAGGCGCGCTGATGGCCATTGCCCGATTCGTCCTCAAAACCATTGACGGCATTGACCGCCCAGCAATTTCAGGCTTGGTTCCCAATGCCAAGGGCGACGCCACGATGGTGCTCGATTTGGGTGCGAATGTGGACTGTACGGCCGAGCATTTGCTGCAATTTGCCGTCATGGGCTCTGCCTTAGTCTCAGTTTTGCGTAATAACGAAAACCCAACAGTGGGTTTGCTCAATATCGGCGAAGAAGACATCAAAGGCAGCGAAATCACCAAGCAAGCTGGAGAATTGCTACGTGCCGCTGCAGCGGCGGGCGATTTGAACTTCTATGGCAACGTTGAAGGCAACGATATTTTCAAAGGCACAGTCGATATTGTGGTGTGCGATGGCTTTGTCGGTAATGTCGCTTTGAAGACCACCGAAGGCGCCGCATCGATGTTTGGTAGCTTTTTGAAGGCAGAGTTTTCTCGCAACATCTTCACGCGAATGGCCGGTATCTGCGCTTATCCGGTGCTAAAAGCGTTTAAATTCCGTTTTGACCACAGACGCCACAACGGTGCTGCGCTCTTGGGTTTACGCGGTTTGGTGTTCAAAAGCCACGGCTCTGCTGACGTGATGGCGTTTGAAAATGCCCTGAGCCGCGCCTACGAAGCGGCCAAACACGATCTGGTTGAGCGCGTGAAAGCACGCATCGCGCATGCTGTGCCGCTTTTGGCTACTAAATCGTAACTGTTAAACTCGAGTTCTTAGATAACTCTAGGCAAGTGATTTGCCCGATAAGACTTTGAATGCTTCGACAAACTCGGCCGCTATTTCGACCTCACCCCCGGTTCTAACAACTCAAAACAAAGCGCGCTTTGCTCGCATCACCGGCACAGGCAGCTTTTTGCCACCAAATCGTGTGAGCAATGGCGACTTGGTCGCCCAACTCGCAGAAACGGGCGTAGCAACCAGCAACGACTGGATCGTCGAACGCACCGGCATCAAGGCGCGGCACTTCTCAGAAACTGGCGTCATGACCAGTGAATTAGCCGTCGCTGCTGCTGAAAACGCCCTGCAAGCAGCGGGACTGCAAGCCAGCGACATTGATTTGATCATCGTCGCCACCTCTACGCCGGATATGGTTTTCCCCTCTACCGCATGCATTGTGCAAAACAAGCTTGGCATAGCCGGCTGCGCAGCATTTGATATTCAGGCGGTTTGCACCGGTTTTGTGTATGCGCTGTCGGTGGCAAATGCCATGATTCAATCAGGCGCGGCGAACAAAGCCATCGTCATTGGCGCAGAGACGTTTTCACGCATTTTGGACTTCAAAGACCGCACCACCTGCGTGCTGTTTGGTGACGGCGCAGGGGCAGTGGTGCTTGAGGCATCGGATACGCCGGGTATATTGGCAACCGACTTGCACGCGGATGGTAAGCACGTGGGCATTTTGTGCGTTCCCGGCAACGTCGGCGGCGGCGCGGTGGAAGGCTCTGCGTTTTTGCACATGGATGGCCAAGCGGTGTTCAAGCTCGCCGTAGGAGTTTTGGCAGATACCGCACGCGCCACTTTGGCCAAAGCGGGTAAAACCGAGGCGGATATTGACTGGCTAATCCCCCACCAAGCGAATATTCGCATCATGACCAGCACCGCCAAAAAACTCAAATTGTCTATGGACAAAGTCGTGGTCACGGTCGACCAACATGGCAACACCTCCGCAGCGTCTATTCCGTTGGCATTGGATGTCGCCGTTCGCGCAGGACAGGTTAAAAAAGGCCAAACACTGATGTTAGAGGCCGTCGGTGGTGGTTTTACATGGGGCTCTGTGCTATTAATTTTATAGCTTTTTAGGTAATAAATATGCCGGCTATCGCTATATTTACCCTCTAAATCTATTTTCTTATAGAATTTTCACTCATTTTAAGTTTTTTGAACCCTTAATTGCGCATAAACAGCACAAAATCATCGGAAATAACATGACTTCTTTTGCATTCGTCTTCCCAGGTCAAGGTTCTCAATCTGTCGGCATGTTGGACGCTTGGGGTGACCACCCCGTCGTTGTGCAAACCTTGCAAGAAGCGTCGGATGCGCTGGGGGAAGACATCACTGCCCTCATTAAAAACGGCCCAAAAGAAGCACTGGCACTGACCACTAACACGCAGCCGGTGATGCTGGTTTCGGCGATCGCCGCTTATCGCGTATGGTTGGCAGAGACAGGTTTGAAGCCTTCTGTCGTCGCGGGGCATTCGCTGGGTGAATACTCGGCTTTGGTCGCTTCAGGCGTTTTAACGCTTGCACAAGCCACACCATTGGTACGCTTGCGAGCGCAGGCTATGCAAGATGCCGTGCCAGTCGGACAGGGCGCGATGGCAGCTATTTTAGGCTTAGATGCTACAAAAATCATAGCAATATGCGCAGATATTACGTCGGCTAGTGATGAAAACGGCTATGTGCAAGCGGCTAATTTCAACGACCCCGGTCAAACCGTTATTTCTGGCAGCAAAACTGCGGTCGATGCCGCTTGCGAGCAGCTCAAAGCAGCTGGCGCCAAACGCGCTCTGATCTTGCCCGTTTCAGCGCCGTTTCACTCGGCATTGATGCGTCCAGCCGCAGAAAAGCTGCAGGAAGCTCTCAAATCTGTCACATTCGCGACTTCGCAAATTCCAGTGGTTAACAACATTGATGTCTCCGTGCAAACCGACACTGAAGCCATCAAAGACGCCCTGTACCGCCAAGCCTTTGGCCCTGTGCGCTGGGTTGAATGTGTCGCTGCCATCAAAGCGCGTGGCGTGAACACGATCATTGAATGCGGTCCAGGCAAGGTGTTGGCAGGTTTGGTGAAGCGGATTGATGCCGAATTGACGGGTGCAGCGCTGTTTGATCCAGCTAGCTTGGCTGAGGTAAAAGCGATGCTGCAGAGTTAAAAGAAGTGTTAAAAATATAAATTCAGGAGATTTTCAATGACTATCAACGTATCTACCCAAGTGGCTCTCGTCACAGGCGCATCACGCGGCATTGGCGCTTCTATCGCGCTACATTTGGCAGAGCAAGGCTACAAAGTCATTGGTACAGCAACCACAGACGAAGGCGCAGCCAAAATCTCAGCGGCTTTGGCAGCATTTGCGGGCTGCAGC
>JANMTB010000070.1:0-8898 GCA_031390045.1 Polaromonas sp. | reverse complement strand
AGGTGGTACCACTCCTTCCCATCCCGAACAGGAAAGTGAAACGCCTTAGCGCCGATGATAGTGCGGATTCCCGTGTGAAAGTAGGACATTGTCAGGCTTCTATAATAGAAAAACCCTCAACCGATTGGCTGAGGGTTTTTTTTCGTCTGTACAATTTTATATTGCTAAAAGTAAGTTCTTACTTCTACAAATCCTTAAAGGTTCATGCTTGCAAGACATCAAACCAAACAAACTTATTTGGCAAGCAAGGCGTCTTTTAGCTTGTAATCTGCAGGAACGGGTCCAAGCCATATTCGCAATAATGCATTATAAAATTCGAGTTCTTTAAAAGGCTCGCCACGTGCAGTTCCTTTGACAGTGATCACACCACCCGTGCCTGGCACCCAATCAATCAAGAACGTATCGCCTGTCACCAATTTTTTCTGATCACTAAAGATTTGACCCATTCGCAGCAGACCAGGTATGAGTTTTGACATGTCTGTTTTTGGTGTATTGTCTTCCACGCCACGGGTAAGTAATTTCCCCAACTCATTGGCATCAATATCACGTAGCATAGTAATACTGACACGCTTGGCGCCCGATAAAGCCAGCACCTCTTCTGTTGTGCCTGCTTTTTTAGGTAAATACAAACCTGCAGAGTACACTTTGAACACAGCTTTGTAGCGTATGCCAGCCCCGTTGAGTACTAATTTGCTGCCGCGCTGCTCAACTGTGTCTTCAAATTTGACGCCAGCAACATCAATTGTGGCTGCAGTAGCTAAACCCATGCCTAAGCTGCAAACCAAAGCAGCGCATGCCGCACCCAAAGTATTGAAACGCATAAAAACTCCTCAAAAAATGAGATTTAAAAGCCAATAAAAGAACGACCGTGCTTTTAATTAATTATTATCTGACGTGCGCAAGTATTTGCCACACGGGTAAACACCTGAAAACTTCAAAATAATGCAAAAAACTACACTTTCGGGTATTCACTCTTAGACTTTGCTACACTATGTGCTTATGTTCAAACCATGCGTATTCACCGCCGCTACAAGTTCTGGCCTTTTTGGCCGGGGAGCTTGGCTTTGGCGCCCCTCGATCTAACGCACATCCCTCGTTATCGTCTGTAAACCTCATGCAGATGGTATGACAACATTGTTTGAACCGCCGCTGCCTAACACTCGCAGTGGCACCTGCTGAAATTACACCTACTTCGTATTTTCAGCACCTCTTAAAAGGTAAGTATTGTGATCACTGAACAAGAATTTAACCAACGCGCTGCGCAAGGATTCAACCGCATCCCCTTGATGTTGCAAGCCTTTGCAGACTTAGAAACACCGCTATCTTTGTATTTGAAGTTGACTCAAATCGTCAAGGAGGACAGTAAAAATAATAGCATTTCAGGCAATAAATACGCCGGATATAACAGTTTTTTACTTGAATCTGTCGTCGGTGGCGAACGTTTTGGTCGCTATAGCTTCATCGGTTTGCCAGCCCGCACTTTGATGAGATCATCAGGCTTTGGCGTTGCTGCCCAGACCGAAGTCGTCACTGACGGTGTCGTCGTAGAAACCAGCAGACTTAATCCGCTCGACTTTATTTCAACGTACCAACAGCGCTTCAAAGTTGCACTGCAGCCAGGTTTGCCTCGGTTTTGTGGCGGCTTAGCTGGCTATTTTGGTTACGATTCGGTGCGGCACATCGAGAAAAAGCTAGAAAAATCTTGCCCACCTGATGAGCTGCATTGCCCCGACATTTTGCTCTTGCAATGCGAAGAATTGGCGGTAATTGACAACCTAAGCGGCAAACTCTCGCTCATCGTCTATGCCGATCCCGCGCTGCCAAATGCTTACAACACCGCCAAAGCACGCTTGTTTGCCTTGAAAGAGCTGTTGAAAACGTCAGTCAATATCCCAGACATCCTGCCCACGGCCAAACAACCCGCAGTGCGCGATTTTGCCAAAGCAGATTACTTAACTGCTGTTTTGCGTGCCAAAGAGCTGATTGCCGGTGGCGATTTCATGCAAGTGCAGGTTGGCCAACGCATCAAAAAACGCTACACAGAATCGCCACTCAGCCTGTACCGCGCGCTGCGCGCGCTGAATCCATCGCCTTACATGTATTTCTACGATTTTGGTGACTTCCATGTGGTTGGCGCCAGTCCAGAAATCTTGGTTCGCCAAGAAATGGTCGAAATAGCTGGCAAAACAGAGCAAAAAATCACCATTCGCCCTCTCGCAGGCACGCGACCGCGTGGCGCGACGATGGAATTGGACAAAGCCGCTGAAGTTGAACTCATCAACGACCCCAAAGAACGCGCCGAGCATGTGATGTTGATCGACTTAGCCCGCAACGACATAGGCCGAATCGCGCAAATTGGTTCGGTCAAAGTCACGGAGTCATTCTCCGTCGAGCGCTACAGCCACGTCATGCACATTGTGAGCAATGTCGAGGGCGTTCTGAATCAAGGAATGACCGCGATGGACGTTCTGAAAGCCACCTTCCCCGCCGGCACACTCACGGGTGCGCCCAAGGTTCACGCCATGGAATTGATTGACCAGCTAGAGCCAACCAAACGTGGCATCTACGGCGGCGCCTGTGGCTACATCAGCTTTGCTGGTGACATGGACGTGGCCATCGCCATTCGCACCGGAATCATCAAAAACGAGACCCTTTACGTGCAAGCCGCCGCTGGTGTAGTAGCCGACAGCGTGCCCGAGCTGGAGTGGGCGGAGACCGAGGCTAAGGCGCG
This sequence comes from Polaromonas sp., assembly GCA_031390045.1. Classification (GTDB taxonomy): domain Bacteria; phylum Pseudomonadota; class Gammaproteobacteria; order Burkholderiales; family Burkholderiaceae_C; genus Aalborgiella. Next base: position 6,167 of record JANMTB010000070.1, on the reverse strand, counting down.
CGCCTTGCTCAGAGCCAGCGAACTGGTTGAGGAGGGCTTGGTATGACATCTTCAAAATTGAAATTGGTAATGATCGACAACTACGATTCGTTCACCTATAACATCGTCCAATATTTCGGTGAATTAGGCGCTGAAGTGGAAGTTTTCCGCAACGATGAAATCACTTTAGAAGGCATCACCGCCAGAAACCCTGACCGCCTCGTCATCTCCCCTGGCCCTTGCTCGCCAGCCGAAGCGGGCATCTCCGTCGAAGCGATTACTCACTTCGCTGGTAAGTTGCCTATTCTTGGCGTCTGCTTGGGACATCAAGCTATAGGTGCGGCCCTAGGCGGCAAAATCGTCCGCGCTAAAGAGCTGATGCACGGCAAAACCAGCATCATCACCACCGTGCAAACGGGAGTCTTTGCCGGTTTGCCGCAGCAATTTGCCGTGAATCGCTACCACTCCTTAGCCATTGAACGCAGCAGTTGCCCTGAAGAGTTAGAAATCACCGCATGGACAGACGATGGCGAAATCATGGGTGTCCGCCATACCAAGCTGCCTTTCCATGTTCGGCTGGAGGGCGTGCAATTTCACCCCGAATCAGTGTTGACCGAGCATGGGCATGCGATGCTGAAAAACTTCTTAGATTGAATTTCTTTGGCTAAATAACGAGAGACAATCCATGGCAGATCTAGGTATTCACCATCTCACACTCTTTATCCTCACCGGCTGGGCGCTCAATCTCACCCCTGGTCCGGATGTGTTTTACATGGTCAACCACGCGCTTAAAGGCGGTTGGCGCGCGGGCACGGTGGCTGCAGCTGGCATTTTTTCAGGTTGTTTGGTGCATGTGTTAGCCGCTACGGTGGGCTTGAGTGCGCTCATTGCCAGTTCGGCTACGGCGTTCACAGTCGTTAAGGTCTTAGGCGCTGCATACTTGGTCTATGTCGGTTTTAAAATGCTCACGTCAAAACCTATTCAGTTTAAAAGAGCTATTAATATCATAGCTACTAAGGCAATAAATACGACAGCTACTGATGAAATAAGCTCTAATTGGGCTAAAAATGACTATAAAAAGGTGTTTTTGCAAGGTTTTTGGATCAATGTGCTCAACCCCAAGGTCGCGCTGTTCTTCCTTGCCTTTTTGCCGCAGTTTATCTTGCCCAACACCGCGCTTCCGTCACTGGCGTTTTTGGCGCTGGGTATTTTGTTCAACGTCAGTGCCATTCCTATCAACATGGGCTACGTTCTGTTGGCGGCTTGGGTAAGCCAACGTGCAGCGCTCATGCAGCGTGGCATGCTTTGGCTAGAGCAGGCGGCAGGTGCGTTGTTTGTTGGTTTTGGCATCAAACTTGCGCTGAGTGAATTTGATGAGCTTAGCTTAGGTGGAAAATAACGTAATGAATGCAACGATTGACCTGCGCAGCGACACCGTTACCCAGCCTACAGCAGCCATGCGAGCGGCCATGCTGGCTGCGCCATTGGGTGACGATGTGTTTGGCGACGACCCCACTGTTAACGCCTTGCAAGACAAAATTGCTGCCTTGTTGGGCTTCGAAGCGGCGTTGTTCATGCCCACAGGCACGCAGAGCAATTTGTGTGGCATTTTGGCGCACTGCCAGCGGGGTGACGAATACATCGTCGGCCAAATGGCGCACACCTACCGATGGGAAGGCGGTGGCGCTGCTGTGCTGGGTAGTGTGCAGCCACAGCCGATAGCGCATGCAGCCGATGGCACGCTGCCGTTGGCTGATATTGAGGCCGCTATCAAACCCGACGACGCGCATTTCGCCAAATCTCGCTTGTTGACTCTAGAAAACACCCTAGGCGGCAAGTTGCTGCCCATGGCCTATGTGACAGCTGCAACCAACCTGGCCAAAAACAAAGGCTTGGCCACGCATTTAGACGGTGCAAGGTTGTTTAATGCTGCGGTGGCGCAGGCTTCGCAAACCCAATCCACAGCATTGGTGACCGCGGCAGGAGAAGCCAAACGTATCGCTGGCAGCTTTGACTCCGCCAGCGTGTGCTTCAGCAAAGGCTTGGGCGCACCTGTGGGCTCTGCGCTCTGCGGCAGCAAAGAATTTATCAAGCGCGCTCACCGCATCCGAAAAATGGCTGGCGGTGGCATGCGGCAAGCGGGCATGTTGGCGGCAGCGGCGATTTATGCGCTGGATCACCACGTCGATCGGATGGCAGAAGATCACGAGCTAGCCAGGCAATTAGGCACAGCTTTGGCGCAGATAGACGGCGTCAGCGTTGACCCCGTACACAGCAACATAGTTTTTGTCGATTTAACCGGCCCCGCACAGACCAAAGCAGCAGGCTTGCTGACGCATTTGAAGCAGCATGACATTTTGGCGACAGGTTTGTACCGCTTGCGTTTTGTGACGCATTTGGACATCAGCTCCGTAGACCGCGTGATCGACGTTATCACCCGATATTTCAAATAAGCATCTAAAAATAACATTACAAACGAGATAAAACCGCCATGACAAGCAAAATCACCCCCCAAGAAGCGCTTTTACGCACCGTTGAGCACCGCGAAATCTTCCACGACGAGATGCTGCACCTCATGCGCCTCATCATGAGCGGCGAAATGTCGCCTGTCATGATGGCGGCGCTCATCACTGGCCTGCGCGTCAAAAAAGAGACGATTGGTGAAATCACGGCCGCCGCGCAGGTCATGCGTGAGTTTTCCACCAAGGTCGAAGTGGCCGACAAAACCCATCTGGTTGACATCGTCGGTACCGGCGGCGACGGCTCGCACACCTTCAATATCTCGACTTGCTCCATGTTTGTCGCCGCAGCAGCGGGAGCCAAAGTCAGCAAACACGGTGGCCGTAGCGTCAGCAGCAAGTCCGGCAGTGCCGATGTGCTGGAGGCCTTGGGCATCAACATCAACCTGCCGCCTGTTGCGATTGCAAAATGCATCGCCGACGTCGGCTTAGGCTTCATGTTCGCCCCAAATCACCACCCCGCCATGAAAAACGTCGCCCCCATCCGCAAAGAACTGGGCATGAAGACCATGTTCAACATCCTCGGCCCCCTGACCAACCCCGCCAGCGCCCCAAATATTTTGATGGGTGTTTTCCACTCAGATTTAGTCGGCATCCAAGTCCGTGCCCTGCAGCGCCTAGGCGCAGAACACGCCTTGGTGGTTTACGGCAAAGACGGCATGGACGAGGTCAGCACAGGCGCAGGCACCATGGTGGGCGAGCTGAAAAACGGCGACATCACCGAATACGAAATCCACCCCGAAGACTTTGGCATCCAAATGGTCAGCAACCGCGCCTTGCGCGTAGAAACCGCCGAAGAATCCAAAGCGATGCTCTTGGGCGTTTTGGACAACAAACCTGGAGCCGCCCGCGACATCGTGATGCTCAACGCCGGCGCAGCGTTGTATGCTGCCAATGTGTCAGATTCGATCAAAGCCGGCGTTTTGCTTGCCAAAGCAGCTATTGAATCGGGAGCAGCTAGGGCTAAAATAACGCAATTCTCTGCGTTAACCAAACAATTGAGCAACTGAACGCTATGACTGCTAAACACACCAATATTTCCGACAACATTCTCGACAAAATCACCACCGTCAAACACCAAGAAGTCGCGGCCGCCAAAAAGCGAAAATCGCTGGAAGCTGTCCGTGCCGATGCTGAATCTCGCGTTTTAACTCGCGACTTTGTGGGAGCGATTCGCGCCAAAATCGCTGCCGGTCAGTCCGCCGTGATTGCTGAAATCAAAAAAGCCAGCCCGTCCAAAGGTGTGTTGCGGGCAGATTTTGAGCCGGCTGACATCGCACAAAGCTATACAGAATGTGGGGCGGCGTGTTTGTCAGTGCTCACTGACAAAGACTTTTTCCAAGGCAGCAGCGACTACCTGCGCCAAGCCCGCGCCTCCTGCCCGCTGCCGGTGCTGCGCAAAGATTTCATGGTTGACGCTTACCAAATCTACGAATCCCGCGTGATGGGCGCCGACGCGATTTTGCTCATCGCCGCTTGTCTGACTGATACGCAAATGGCTGAATTTGAGTACATCGCCCATAGTTTGGACATGGCGGTATTGGTGGAAGTGCATGATGCCGCCGAGCTACAGCGAGGTTTGAAGCTGAAAACGCCGCTGATCGGGATCAATAACCGCAATTTGAAAACTTTTGAGGTGACGCTGGACACCACGATTGCCTTGCTGGCTGATGTGCCGAAAGACCGCATGCTGGTCACCGAATCCGGTATCAGCACCCCCGCAGATGTAGCTCGGATGCGCGAAGCGGGCATCAACGCCTTCCTAGTCGGCGAGGCTTTCATGCGGGCGGGTGATCCGGGCGAAGCATTAGCGAAGCTGTTTGCGGCGTAAGTGAAGGTAACGGAGCTATATATTTAATAGCTATTTAGGCAATAAATACGCCGGCTAGAGGCTTAAACATAACTAAAACGCATCAAAAGACGTAAATATCAATGAAAGCGCTTTTAAAACGAACCAGACCATTTATTTTTGGTTTAGGCTTGCTTCTAACCACGGTTTTGATGCTGATGCCATCGTACGTTGTGCCTAAAGCCTTTGACTTTTACGACAAAGCGCAGCACAGCTTGGTATTTGTAACGCTGACTTTGGCGGGGCTGATGGCTTATCAGCAGCGGTTGAAAACGGTATGTTTGGGGCTTTTTGTGTACGGTGGGTTGATCGAAGTAATGCAAAGCACGGTGACGACGACGCGGCATGGTGATGTTGTTGACTGGTTTGCAGACAGCGTGGGCATCGTGGTGGGGTTGGTGGTTTATCTGTTTGGTCTTAAAGTTGTTAAAAGAAATGCTATAAATAAAATAGCTACTTAGACAACAAATACGACGGCTAAAGTCATATTTATCCCTTAAAACCATGCAAAATGAGCTTTTTCAACGATCTAGCGAACCCAATCGCCTCGCCAGCTGGCAGCCAGGTAATTGGCCGGTTGCGGCGGGTTGGGACGAAGCCGTTGCTGAATTTTTAAGCAGTGCGGCAGGACAAGCTTTGGCAAAGTCAGTGCAAGCTCGACTGGACGCTGGCGCGGTGATTTACCCGCCCACGCCGTTCAAAGCGTTGGCGTTGACGCCGTTGGACCAAGTTCGGGTTGTGATTTTGGGGCAAGACCCATACCATGGGGCTGGTCAGGCGCAGGGGTTGGCCTTTTCGGTTGCACCAGGGATCAAGATCCCACCGTCTTTACGCAATATTTTTAAAGAAATTCAAATAGAAAGTGGGAAATTAAGCGTTATTCAAGCGGAAAAGGGCGATAAAAGTGGGTCCTTGGTGAAATGGGCTGAGCAGGGTGTTTTGCTGCTCAACACTTGCTTGACGGTGGAGGATGGCTTGCCTGCCAGTCATGCCAAGCTGGGTTGGGAGGGGTTGACGGATACGCTCATCAGCTTGGTCGTAAAACACAACAAAAAAGTCGTTTTTATGCTCTGGGGCGCACACGCGCAGGCCAAGCAGGCGTTGATTCGGGCTGAAGACCTGCTCGAAAATGAGCATTTGGTGCTGTGTGCAAACCACCCGTCACCGCTGTCTGCCATGCGTCCACCTGCGCCGTTCATGGGCTGCGGGCATTTTGGTTCGGCTAATACGTTTTTGGCAAATCATGGAATAAGTCCAATTAACTGGTGAAATAACCGCAAACGCTCGACAGCAAAGCCTTATTCGTGGCATAATCCGAGGTTCGACACGGGAGAGATGGCCGAGTGGTTAATGGCAGCAGACTGTAAATCTGCCCTCTTACGAGTACGCTGGTTCGAATCCAGCTCTCTCCACCACGTGTAATGATGAATTATGTGAGTGAATTGTAGTATTGGTTGGAATATTAAGCGGGATTAGTTTAATGGCAAAACCTCAGTTTTCCAAACTGATGTCGTCAGTTCGATTCTGACATTCCGCTCCAGTTGGCTAGTGAAAATTTAAGAGATTTAGCCCGTTTGGCTCAGTGGTAGAGCACTCCCTTGGTAAGGGAGAGATCCCGGGTCCGATTCCCGGAACGGGCACCATTTTTAGTAGTTTATTGTTTGGTAATTTTTTAGGAAATTCAAAATGGCAAAAGAGAAATTTGTACGCACCAAGCCCCACGTGAACGTCGGCACCATCGGTCACGTTGACCACGGTAAAACGACCCTCACAGCGGCCATCACCACCGTGTTGGCGGCTAAATTTGGCGGCCAGGCAAA
>JANMTB010000052.1:0-4679 GCA_031390045.1 Polaromonas sp. | reverse complement strand
GGCGTCTTCACGTTTGACAGCGCCTGCACCCAACTCAGTACCAAAAATATCGTACCAAGCGGGCATGACGTAGCCGCCGTTCAGCGTCACCGGCATGACGGGGGCGTGGGGGAAGACGAAGCGGATGGCGGGGCAGCCGGCCAAATCCAGCTCGGGGACGATGGCGGCAAAGTCGTCGCCGCTGGCGCCTAGGCCGTGCATCCAGATGATGGCGGCTGTCGGGTTGGGGGCAGATTCGATGGTGATGCAGTCTAGTAATTTAGTCATGGTGTTTATTTTTTGGAATAGTTGAAATAGGGTTGTAGTTTCCCGCCTACGCGTGAATGACGGTATGGCTAGGACAACAAAGCCTGCGCAAATTCTTTGGCGTTGAAGGTCTCTAAATCTTCAACTTTTTCACCCACACCGACGAAATAGACCGGTACTACGCCGGTAGGTCGCAAGCTGCCCCACAGCGCAATCGCCGCCAGCACGCCGCCTTTGGCTGTGCCGTCCAGCTTGGTGACGATCAATCCAGTAAGTCCCAAAGCTTCGTCAAACGCTTTGACTTGCATCAAGGCGTTTTGCCCCGTGTTGCCATCGATAACGAGTAATATCTCATGTGGCGCTATACTATTAATAGCTGTTGAGGCAATAAATACGCCGGCTAAATTCGAATTTGATGCTAAATTAGGCGAATTTGATGAATTATCCGCTTTTGCGATGATGCGTTTCACTTTTTGCAACTCTGCCATCAAATGCAGCTGCGTCGGCAGGCGGCCAGCGGTGTCGATCAGCACCACATCTTTGCCGCGTGCTTTGCCGGCGGTGACGGCATCGAAGCTCACCGCCGCAGCGTCGCCACCTGCCTGGCTGATGATGTCTACCGTATTGCGGTCGGCCCAAACGTTGAGTTGCTCACGCGCCGCAGCGCGAAAGGTGTCGGCAGCGGCCAATAAAACCGTTGCGCCGTGGGTGGCCAAATGGCGGGTGAGTTTGCCAATGGACGTGGTTTTGCCAGCGCCGTTGACGCCTGCGACCATGATAACTGTGGGTTTATACAGTCCAATTTGCAACTCTTTTTCCAGCGGTTTGAGTAAATCGGTCAAAGCCTCGATCAGCAGCGCTTTGACGGCTTGCGGCTCAGTGGTTTTAGTGTCTTTGACGCGGCGTTTCAGGTCGTCCAGCAAAAACTGCGTTGCCGCAGTGCCAGTGTCTGCCATCAATAGTGCGGTTTCTAAGTCTTCATAAAGTGCATCGTCAATCTGCGTGCCGGTGAAAACAGATGCGATGCTGCTGCCCGTTTTACGCAGGCCAGCTTTGAGTTTGCTTAACCAAGCTTGGCGCGGTACGGCGACTGCAGTTTGTTCTGCCAGCTCGGTTGAGGGCGTTTCTACAGGTGCTGCAGGTGCTGCTACTGGAATTGCAGCCTCTACGGGTGGCTTTTTCTTGAAGAAATTGAACATAAAAAAAGGGCAAATCTGAAGGCGAGTGTGAACGAATGTGGGCTACGTAGAATCACACTATTCTATAAAACCTACAAGGCACGATTTGAAGCATCTCTCTTCCAGTGTAATTTACAAGGTAATTATTGTTATTTGGGGCTGTTTGGGTATAGCGCAAGCTGGTTTTGCGCAGTCTTCCCATACCTCCCAAACTTCTCAAGTCAGTCAATTCAAACTCGCCAATGGCCTCACCGTCATCGTGCAGCCCGATAAACGCGCCCCCACCGCCGTGCATATGCTTTGGGTGCGAGTAGGGTCGATTGACGAGGTGGATGGCACGTCGGGCGTGGCGCATGTGCTGGAGCACATGATGTTCAAAGGCACGCCGACCGTTAAAACAGGTGAATTTTCGCGCCAAGTGGCGGCTTTGGGCGGACGGGAAAACGCATTTACTTCTAAAGATTACACAGGCTATTTCCAGCAAATTCCGTCTAACCGTTTAGAAGACGTGATGCGCTTAGAGGCGGATCGCTTCGGCAACAGCCAGTGGGCGGACGCTGAGTTTGCCAAAGAAATCGAAGTCGTCAAAGAAGAGCGCCGCATGCGCACCGAAGATTCACCCCGCGCGCTGATGGGCGAAGCTCTGAACGCCACCATCTATGCCGCCAGCCCCTACAGACGCCCGATTGTGGGCTGGATGAGCGATTTAGACGCGATGACACCAGCAGACGCCCGCGCCTTCTTCCAGCGCTGGTACATTCCCGCTAACGCCGCTGTGGTGGTGGCGGGTGATGTGGATGTGGCGCAGGTCAAGATGTGGGCGGAGAAATACTACGGGGTCATTCCCGCTCGCGCCGTGCCAGAGCGCAAACCACGCCTAGAGCCGCTGCAAGCAGGTGTCAAACGCTTCGATTTCAAAGCGCCTGCCGACCAAGGCTATGTCGCCATGGCGTACAAAGTGCCAGGGTTGAAGGCTGAAACGCTGCTGAACGCAGAATCTGTGCCAGACGATGCGCTGGCACTGACGGTTTTAGCTGCTGTATTGGATGGCTATTCAGGTGCTAGGCTTGATAAAGCGATGACGCAAGGCGACAGTGCTATTGCCGACAGCGCAGGCGCGTATAACAGCTTGATGGGGCGCGGCCCGCAGTTGTTTTTCCTGGACGGCACGCCCGCCAAAGGTAAGACAGCAGCGCAAGTGGAAGCGGCGCTGCGCGAGCAAATCGCGCTCATTGCTAAAAATGGCGTGAGTGAAGCAGAGCTGAATCGCGTTAAAACGCAATGGGTATCGAGCGAGGTTTATAAACTGGATTCTGTGATGAACCAAGCGCGTGAACTGGGCTCGTATTGGGTGCAAGGGCTGCCGGTAGATGCGGGGTCGCGCTTGATTGCTCAATTGCGCAAAGTCACAAGCAGCCAAGTGCAAGCGGTGGCGGCGCAATATTTTGGCGACGACCAATTGACGGTTGGCGTTCTGCTGCCGCAACCCATAGACAAAACCCGCAAGCCACGTGCTGCAGCTGCAGGAGCACGGCATTGAAAGCCAACCTGTCATTCCTGCGAAGGCGAGAATCAACTCAACGAATTAAATTTACTATGAAATTAATAGCTATACAGGCAATAAATACGCCGGCTAGAATCATATTTGGCACTCTTTTTTGCCTAAATAGCGCTTTTGCGGCATTACCCATCGAAAATTGGACTCAAACCAGCGGTGCACAGGTCTTTTTGGTGCAAAGCCCCACGATTCCAATGGTCGATGTGCAAATTGACTTCGACGCCGGCTCGCGCCGCGACACTGCGGACAAAGCGGGTTTGGCGAGTGTGACGGCAATGATGTTGTCGAAAGGCATCAAAGCAAGCGGTTCATTACCAGCTTTGGACGATAACCAACTGAGCGAGGCATGGGCAGATTTGGGTGCCTCGTTATCTGCGGGCGCGGGTGCGGATCGTATGAGTTTCTCATTACGCTCACTCACTTACCCTGATCTGCTGGTCAAAGCGGTTGATTTGGCGGCGCGGCAAATCGGGCAACCTGCTTGGCCAAATGCCATCTGGCTGCGCGAGCGTGAGCGTATCGCCGCTGGCATCAAAGAAGCCAACACCCGTCCCGCCACGCTTGCAGGCCGCGCTTTTAACCAAGCGGTGTATGGTGCCCATCCTTACGGTTTTGAGATGACGGAGGCGAATCTGGCGGTCATCAGCGTGGCTGACATGCAAGCGGTTTATACGACATTGGTGCTGCCATGCAGAGCCAAAGTTAGCATCGTGGGTGCAGTTACCAAGCCACAGGCGGATGCTATAGTCACTAAGCTGTTAGGGCAATTGCCGAAAAGTGAGTGTTCACTATCTACTGCAAATTTACCTGCTGTTCGTGAGGTTGAACCGCTCAAACAAGCAGAAGACAAGCGCATTGCTTTTGAGTCAGCCCAAGCGCATGTGCTGATAGGACAACCCGGCTATAAGCGCGACGACCCAGATTTTTTTGCGCTGTTGGTGGGCAACCAAATCTTGGGCGGCGGCGGTTTTACCTCGCGCTTAACCAACGAGGTGCGCGAAAAGCGCGGTTTGACTTACAGTGTTTACAGTGGTTTTCAGCCCGGCAGCCATGCTGGCGCGTTCACTTTGGGCTTGCAAACTCGGCCTGACCAAGCAATGCAAGCGGTGCAAGTTTCCAAGGATGTGCTTGCCAAGTTTGTCGCAGATGGCCCGACTGAAATTGAACTCAAAGCTGCCAAAGACAACCTGATCGGCGGTTTTGCTTTGCGGATTGACAGCAACCGCAAGCTGTTGGATAACGTAGCCAACATCGCTTGGAATAAATTGCCGCTGACTTATTTAGATGTTTGGACGCAGCAAATCGACAACATCACCACCGCGCAGATCAAAGCGGCGTTTCAGCGCAAGTTGCAACCTGAGCGGATGGTGACGGTCGTACTTGGAGGCGTGTAGGGCGGGGTGCAATAATCGAAGCTAACTTTTATTGCTGCCATGTCCAAACTCAAACCCATCGTCCCCAAAAAGAAACCCATCGTCAAACGCCCCACTGCGCCATCGGGCGAGATTCGCATCATCGGTGGGTTGTGGAAGCGCACCAAGTTGTCGGTTGCTGACTTTCCGGGCTTGCGCCCCACGCCGGACCGCGTGCGGGAGACGCTATTTAACTGGTTGGGGCAAGATTTGAGCGGCTGGCGCTGTGTCGATGCCTTTGCGGGTACGGGCGTGCTGGGTTTTGAAGCGGCATCGCGCGGAGCT
>JANMTB010000041.1:0-4733 GCA_031390045.1 Polaromonas sp. | reverse complement strand
ATGGTCAACTGCAACCCTGAAACCGTTTCGACCGATTACGACACGTCTGATCGCTTGTATTTCGAGCCTGTGACGCTGGAAGATGTGCTGGAAATCGTCGCGATTGAAAAACCTGTCGGCGTCATCGTGCAATACGGCGGTCAAACGCCTTTGAAGCTCGCTTTGGCGCTAGAAGCCAATGGCGTGCCCATCATCGGCACCACGCCAGACATGATTGACGCTGCGGAAGACCGCGAGCGTTTCTCAGCACTCTTGCATGAGTTGAACTTGAAACAGCCACCGAATGCGACTGCCCGTACTGAACCCGAAGCACTTGAAAAAGCCGCGACTTTGGGTTATCCACTCGTTGTCCGCCCCAGCTACGTGCTAGGTGGCCGTGCGATGGAAATTGTCCACGAACAGCGTGACTTGGAGCGCTACATGCGCGAAGCGGTCAAGGTCAGCCACGATTCACCAGTGTTGTTGGACCGTTTCTTGAACGACGCGATTGAGTGCGATGTTGACGCCGTGCGCGACCACACTGGCCGCGTGTTCATTGGCGGTGTGATGGAACACATCGAACAAGCGGGCGTGCACAGTGGCGACTCGGCTTGCTCTTTGCCACCGTATTACCTCACGGCTGCCACAATTGCCGAGATCAAACTCCAAACCGCTGCCATGGCCAAAGGCTTGAATGTGGTGGGTTTGATGAATGTTCAGTTTGCGATACAGCAGATCGACGGCAAGGATGTTATCTACGTGCTAGAAGTGAACCCGCGTGCCTCACGCACAGTGCCTTTCGTTTCAAAAGCGACAGGTATTCAGCTTGCCAAGGTGGCTGCACGATGTATGGTCGGCCAGTCGCTCGATGCACAAGGCATTGGTGCAGAGGTTACGCCACCGTATTTCAGCGTCAAAGAAGCGGTTTTCCCCTTCGTCAAGTTCCCAGGTGTCGATACGATTCTGGGGCCTGAGATGAAATCAACGGGCGAAGTGATGGGCGTTGGCAAGACTTTTGGTGAAGCTTTTGTCAAAGCGCAGCTCGGTGCAGGAACCAAATTGCCGAGAGCTACCGACAAAGTTAAAAAAGTGTTTTTAACCGTTAAAAATAACGACAAAGCACGTGCAATCGAAGTGGCACGTGCACTAGTTGCTATGAATTTTGAATTGGTGGCGACTACGGGTACTGCTAATGCGATCAACACCGCGGGTATTAAATGTGCAGTCGTCAACAAAGTCGCGCAGGGCCGTCCGCACATTGTCGACATGATTAAAAACAACGAAATTGCGATGGTCATCAACACCGTGGAAGAGCGCCGCAATGCGATCACCGATTCACGAGCTATTCGTACATCGTCATTGCTGGCTCGAGTGACGACTTTCACCACCATCTTCGGAGCGGAAGCGGCTGTCGAGGGGATGAAGTATATGGACAGCTTGGGTGTAATTTCAGTGCAGGAGATGCACGCGCAGCTAACCTAGGAATCTACAGCTAGGGCATTTACCGTTGCTGGTTTGCCTTTTTAGCGGCATAATCTACTCCAGCCACACTCAACCGCCGAATGCTGTCTTTCAGGGACAGTTCGGCGGTTTCGTTTTGACACTGGTGAAAAGAGCAGAAATTAGATTTGTCTCCTTTTTGACTTTATTATTTACATTTATAGTTTTTGAATATTATGGTAACTTTACCGATCACCAAACGCGGCGCTGAAATCCTCAAGGCTGAGCTGCATAAACTCAAAACCGTTGAACGTCCTAGCGTCATTGCTGCGATTTCAGAAGCCCGCGCGCAGGGCGATTTGAGTGAAAACGCCGAATACGACGCTGCCAAAGACCGCCAAGGCTTCATCGAAGGCCGTATCATCGAAGTAGAAGGCAAACTCTCTGTCGCTCAAATCATCGACCCGAAAGAGCTGAATGCAGGCGGAAAAATCGTTTTTGGCACGACGGTTGACTTAGAGTCCGAAGATACCGGCGCCAAAGTCACTTACCAAATCGTGGGTGAAGACGAAGCCGATATCAAATACGGCTTGGTTAACATCAGCAGCCCCATCGCCCGAGCTTTGATCGGCAAAGAAGAGGGTGATACTGCAGAAGTGCAAGCGCCGGGTGGTGTGAAGCATTATGAAATCGTTAGCGTACGGTATATTTAAAGTTACAAATTTTCATAATATTAAATATTGAAAAGTTTATTAATTTCAAAATTAACGATATTCACTGCAGCTTTGTGGTGGGGCACTTTAACCACGCTGTGTTTTTTCGTGGTGCCGATGTTGTTTCAGCATTTGCCGACCAAAGCGCTGGCAGGTAACATGGCTGCGCGATTGTTTGAGGCGCAAACTTGGGTTTCTGTGGGGTGTGGCTTGGTGTTGTTGCTGTTATTACGCTCAAAGCATTCAAATACTCTTGATAATGAAGGTAATTCGGCTATAGCCGGCGTATTTATTTACTCTAATGCTACTATTATTTTTGTAGCATTAGGTATGCTGATGGCGCTGCTGGTTACGTTTGGTGTATCGCCACGCATCGTTGCTAGAGAGAATTTGATGCTCTGGCATGTGGTGGGGAGCTTGATGTACCTCGTGCAGTGGGTTTGCTCAGGTATTGTGCTTTGGAAATTGTCGAATACTAAATAAGAGTATTGAATTTAGTATTCGAAAAGTATATTAAATAATATTAAAAATATTATTTTAAATATTATGTCTGGCTACGCTTTTTAACCGACGTTTGCTTAGGCTGCGCACGTTTTACTTTGCCGCCTTGCGTCAAACGCTGGTTGCCCAATACGCGCAGAGTTTTCACTTCTGGGCGCTGGCCGCCACGGCTAGAGTATTTCAAAACCTTAAAGTCACGTGGGCCGGCCATACGGTCGTCGCTATCGTCATTGGCTGAGCGCTCTTTTTTGATCTCCAAAATCGGGCGCCACAGCACCAACAGCTTGCCAATGTGCTGAATCGGCGCTGCTGACAGCTCTTCGGCCAAAGTTTGGTACATTTCTTCGCGAGCGACGCGGTCGTCACCTAAAACGCGAATTTTGATCAAACCATGAGAATTCAGAGCGGCATTAGTTTCTTTTTTGACAGCGGCCGACAAACCGTCGTTGCCGATCATGACGACAGGTGACAGGTGGTGCGCTTCAGCGCGGTGAACTTTGCGCTGTGCGGGAGTAAGTATTATTTTTGACATACCCGTATTATCGGTGATTAGTCATGCAATAGGCGTGTAAAACCTAAATGTGGCTCTCTACAGGGGATAATGGGGTGTAATGAAAGCTAAAAATTGAAAGCCAAGTTTGAAAGTAAAGACCCAAAGTAGAAAAGTCAACAAAGCGTGGCTGAACGACCATGTCAACGACACCTACGTCAAGCTCGCCAAGCGCGAGGGCTACCGCGCGCGCGCCGCCTACAAGCTCAAAGAAATTGACGAAGCACACAAGCTGATCAAGCCTGGTCATATGGTCATAGATTTGGGCTCAACACCTGGCGCTTGGAGCCAGTACATTCGCCGTAAATTGTCCCCCAAAACCGCCACAGGTGGCGGCGCTGCCGTGGGTGAACTCAATGGCCGAATTATTGCACTTGATTTGCTGCCGATGGACCCGGTCGAAGGCGTGGTTTTCATTCAAGGTGACTTCCGCGAAGAAGAGATTTTGAAGCAAATCACCACCGAGATGAAGGGCGATTTGGCCGATGTGGTGGTGTCAGACATGGCGCCCAATTTGTCGGGCATTGACTCCACCGACGCTGCGCGTGTGGAAAATTTGATTGAACTGGCCATCGATTTCTGCAAAAACCACATGAAGCCCGAAGGCGCATTGGTTGCCAAAGTTTTTCACGGCAGTGGCTATAGCCAGCTGGTCGTGATGTTTAAAGCGAACTTTAAGGTGGTGAAAGCCATCAAACCAGAGTCGTCGCGCTCAGAGTCGTCAGAGACGTTTTTGTTAGGTATGGGGCAGAAATGACAAATGAGTTGACCATATTGTTGCAATTTAGGGCGCGAAATACCCCTAAATCAGCGTTCGCGCACATTTTCGTACCTTGAAAAGCCTAAAATCGGGTACATGTTAGTACGACATGTGGCTAGTTAGTCCCTTAGGAGTTCCTTTTGAATAAAGAATTGTTTTCGAAGTTTGCCGTTTGGATGGTTATTGCCATGGTGTTATTCACCGTGTTCAAGCAGTTTGACGGTAAAACAGGTGGTTTGAATGCCACCAGCGTGGGCTACTCTGACTTTTTAGACCAAGTCCGCAATAAGCAAATCAAAACCGCTACGATCCAAGAAGGTGCTGGTGGTACAGAGATCATCGGCATCAAAGGCGATGATTCCAAAGTTCGCACCACGGCAACTTACCTTGACCGTGGTTTGGTCGGTGACTTGATCGCCAACAACGTGAAGTTTGATGTGAAGCCGCGCGAAGAAGCTTCTTTGTTGATGTCGCTGCTGATGAGCTGGGGCCCGATGCTGTTGTTGATCGGCGTGTGGGTTTATTTCATGAAGCAAATGCAAGGTGGCGGCAAAGGCGGCCCCTTTAGCTTCGGCAAGAGCAAAGCCAAGTTGCTCGACGAAAGCGCAAATACCGTGACTTTTGCTGATGTTGCAGGTTGCGACGAAGCGAAAGAAGAAGTCAAAGAAGTTGTCGACTTTTTGAAAGACCCAGGTCGTTTCCAAAAATTGGGTGGCCGTATTCCGCGCGGTTTGTTGCTAGTAGGTCCACCAGGAACAGGTAAAACTTTGCTGGCTAAATCCATTGCTGG
>JANMTB010000014.1:0-11954 GCA_031390045.1 Polaromonas sp. | reverse complement strand
CCGTAAAAATCTCGCTATTCAAATGCATCACCTCAAGCGCATCTCAGCTGCCCGAGCGTGCGCCTGCAAACCCTCACCATGCGCTAAAACCGAGGCGATTTTGCCTAATACTTGAGCGCCGGCTTCGCTGACTTCTATCAGGCTGCTGCGCTTTTGGAAGTCGTAGACGCCCAAAGGGCTGCTGAATCGGGCTGTGCCTGAGGTGGGCAGGACGTGGTTGGGGCCGGCGCAGTAGTCGCCCAGGGACTCACTGGTATAGGCACCTAAAAAGATGGCGCCAGCGTGTTTGAGCAGCGGCTCCCAGCGGTGCGGGTCGCGGCTGGACACTTCTAGGTGCTCGGGGGCGATGCGGTTGCTGATGTCGCAGGCTTCTTCCATGCTGCGGGTCAAAATCAACGCGCCACGGTCGTTGAGCGACTTGGCGATGATGGCGGCGCGGGGCATGTCGGGCAGCAGGCGGTTGATGCTTTCTTGCACTTGGGCGATGTAGGCTGCGTCTGGACAGAGCAGGATGCTTTGCGCTAATTCGTCGTGCTCGGCTTGGCTGAACAGGTCCATCGCCACCCAGTCGGGCGGGGTGCTGCCGTCGGCCAGAACCAGGATTTCACTCGGGCCGGCGATCATGTCGATGCCTACGGTGCCAAACACTCGGCGCTTGGCAGCTGCGACGTAGGCGTTGCCGGGGCCGGTGATTTTGTCGACTTTGGGGATGGTGGCGGTGCCATAAGCCAGCGCCGCGACCGCTTGTGCCCCGCCAATGGTGAAGGCGCGGCTGACGCCTGCGACGTAAGCTGCGGCGAGCACCAAGTCATTACGCTCACCGTGTGATGACGTCGTAGTGCCAGTGCCGCCTGTCGCAACGCTGCCGCGAACGGGCGTTGGCACCACCATGATGATCTCTTCAACGCCTGCAACGTGGGCAGGTATGGCGTTCATCAACAAGCTGGATGGGTAAGCGGCTTTGCCACCGGGAACGTAAATGCCGACGCGGTCTAAGGGTGTGACTTTTTGTCCCAGTAAATTGCCATCTTCGTCGCGGTAGCTCCAGCTTTCGCCATTCGCCTTTTTTTGTGCTTCGTGGTAGCTACGGATGCGGCGAGCGGCGGCCTGCAATGCGTCGCGCTGCGCCGCTGGCAAACCATCAAAGGCCGTTTTGAAATCGACTTGGGTCAATTCAAGCTCAGCCACCGCGCTTGCGGCCAAGCCATCAAACCGCGATGTGTACGCCAATACAGCCGCATCGCCGCGTGTTTGCACGTCACGCAGAATGTTGGCGACCACGTCTTCGATGTCAGCGTCAGTTGCCGCCGACCAATGCAGGCGCGCCTTGAAATCAGCCTCAAATGTGGTACTAGCCGTTGATAAATATGCCGGAGCAGCTATTAAAGTCATAGCGATTAATGTGTTTCTCGAAAAGTATTATTTAACTTTATTTACCAATCGCACCCGCAAACGCATCAATGATGGCGCG
Source organism: Polaromonas sp. (assembly GCA_031390045.1). Taxonomy (GTDB): domain Bacteria; phylum Pseudomonadota; class Gammaproteobacteria; order Burkholderiales; family Burkholderiaceae_C; genus Aalborgiella. The sequence continues at coordinate 10,483 of JANMTB010000014.1, read as the reverse complement.
AATCGGGGCTTGTTTGAGCTTCAGCGCGGCCTGGTTGACTACCAAACGCGAACTGATATCCATGATGTGCTCGACCTCGACCAGATGGTTGGCTTTGAGGGTGCTGCCGGTGGATACCAAATCGACAATCGCGTCAGCCATCCCGACCAGCGGCGCCAGTTCCATGCTGCCGTAGAGCTTGATCAAGTCCACGTGCACGCCTTTGCTGGCAAAAAATTCGCGGGCGATAGCGACGTATTTGGTAGCGACTTTGAGGCGGCTGCCGCGCTTGACGGCAGCTGTGTAGTCAAAATCGGCCTTCACCGCGACGCTGATGCGGCATTTGGCGATTTGCAAGTCCAGTGGCGTGTACAAGCCCGCAGCACTGGTGCTGCCGCCCCACTCCATAGCATGATCCAACAAGGTGTCTTTACCCGTGATGCCCATGTCCGCGCCGCCGTATTGCACATACGTTGGCACATCTGTAGCGCGCACGACAAGCACCCGCACATCGGGCTGGTTGGTGGTCAAAATCAGTTTGCGCGACTTTTCAGGGTCTTCCAGCACCTCAATGCCAGCGGCTTTGAGCAGCGGCAAGGTTTCTTCAAAAATACGGCCTTTTGACAGGGCTAAGGTGATCAAATCGATACTCCAATTAACGTCGTTGACTTGTAGATACTTACATTTTGCCAGTTCAATGGCAAATTCTGCGCAGATTCAACGGCAAAGGTTAAATTTCGGGTCGATTCCGCCGTTATTTGAGGTGATACCCAAGCAGCCGAGCATGGAATCGAACAAATTGACGTGTCCCACCTCAGTTTTACCCTCTGAAAATGATTTGGGGGACTTAGCAGCCAATTGCAAGCGTTCAAACGCTTTTTTGTTAGCAGGGTTAGCGCTCAAATACGGTTCGGACGCCCAAAACAACAAAGGAACGGCAAGTTGCTCTGGCGGTGCGAGCGGTTTAGGTGTGGCGTGAAAATGCCGGTTTTCTTCAATCGTTTCGCCATGGTCAGAGGTGTAAATAAGAATGGCTTTTTTATTTGCCAAGCTCGTCATCAAGCTTTTCAAAAACGCATCGGTGTACAAAATACTGTTGTCGTAAGAGTTCACCATGGCCTGCTTACTGCATGAGCCATCAACGCCCGAGCACTCGGGCTGAAATTTAGCAAACTCACGCGGATAACGGCTGGTGTACGAAAAATGCGAGCCTTTGGTGTGAAGGACGATGACTTGTCGGCCTTTGGGTTGCCTAGCAAGTGCATTGTTCATCTCATCCCGCAAAATCATGTCGATCATGGGTTTGCCGCGATGGGCAGGGTCTGCCGCGATTTCTTCGCGAATCTTAAAAGCATTGGGTTTGATGCTGTTGTAAAACCAAGCTTCTGACTGCATGGCAAATAATTCCGTTTTAAAGCCGACTTTGTTAAAAACGGAAAAAACTGTTTGCTCTAATATTTGCGGCGCTTGCAAACCATTGTCGACCACGCTTTGCGGACGCACAAACATACACGGCAGCGCTAATTTAGTCGAGGTATTACATGCCACGCCCTTAAATGCTGCTAGATTTTTTTCAGTTGCTAAAAATGGCGTTGTCGGACGTTCATAGCCTAGTAATCCGAAACTACCGGATCGTGCAGACTCTCCGATCACGACGACGACAACCACATCATCTGCAGCTGCATCCATCTGGTACTGAAAGAGTTTTGCCGGATCTGCTTTTTCGCTCGTATTGAGAAAACTGTCAACAACACTTAAAACCGACATACCCACGCCCGCCACCCAATTACTCGGCACATAACTGTGCGCAACCAAGCTTGCCTTGCCAATGTCCTGACCCACATCTAAGCCGAGATGAATACGTTCGTTTTTAAAAGAATTTACATATTGCGCGGTGGCTGCAAAAGTGATTGCCGCAAGAAATACCAGACCTATTTTTCGCGCGATTTTTTTGACTACTGAGCTACCACCACTGACTTGCTCACGACGCACCTCTACATAGCGCCACCACAGCATCAGAGGAATGACAGCCAACGCAAAGTACCACAATACCAAGCCGAAACCTACGGCTTCTTTGGACAGGTCAACATCCGTCGTCAGCACAGCTTGCACTACGCCATAGCCAACCACGACGTTGAAAAAAGTCATGTAATAACTGGCTAACACCGAGATGGTGAGCAACAAAACAATGCTGATACGTGACAGCCATTTACCGGTTAAAGCGACTAAGCTAATGAGCAATGCACTGAAAGTGAAAACCAATCCTAGCTCAGCAAGAATAGTTAAAAACGGGGTGCTCGCATCTTCAGTGCGTTTAAAAAATATAGCCGTGTTAAGTGCTATACCAATGTAGGCACTCAGCAATAAAACGCCCTGCCAAGGTGCAAGCAGGATGCGTTTTTTGGCAAACGACCTATTCTTGAACACGCTCAATTTTTGCGCCAATGCCGCGGAGTTTGGTTTCCATTTGGTCGTAGCCACGGTCTAAGTGGTAAATACGCTCCACCGTGGTTTCACCTTCGGCGACCAAACCCGCAATCACCAAGCAGGCAGATGCGCGCAAGTCGGTCGCTTGCACAGTCGCACCTGAGAGTTTGGCAACGCCGTCAACAAACGCAGCTTTACCATCAATGGTGATGCTTGCGCCTAAACGCACCAACTCATTGACGTGCATGAAACGGTTTTCAAAGATCGTTTCCGTCACTTTGGAAGCGCCTTCAGAAATAGAATTGAGCGCCATGAATTGCGCCTGCATGTCGGTTGGGAAGCCTGGGTATTCCGTCGTACGGAAACCTTGCGCTTTCAATCTGCCTTTTGACGTGACCCGTATGCCACCGTCAACAGCACCCACATTGGCACCTGCTTCTTGCAGCTTGTCGATCACTGCTTCCAAGTGCTCGTAGCGTCCGTTTTTCAACACCACATCGCCGCCGGTTGCGGCAACAGCACATAAAAAAGTACCTGCTTCTATGCGGTCTGCGACGACTTGATGGGTGCAGCCGTGTAATTTTGCAACACCTTGAATACGGATTCTGCGTGTGCCTTGGCCTTCAATTTTGGCACCCATGTTGATCAGCATTTCAGCCAAGTCAATGATTTCAGGTTCTTGTGCAGCATTTTCTAAAACTGTTTCACCCTCAGCCAAACACGCAGCCATCATGAAGTTTTCCGTACCAGTCACCGTCACCATATCGGTGGTGATGCGCGCGCCTTTGAGACGCGTCCAACCCGCTGGCAGCTTGGCAACCATGTAACCACGCTCGACGACGATGTCCGCACCCATGGCTTGCAGGCCTTTGATGTGCTGGTCTACAGGTCGTGAGCCAATTGCGCAGCCGCCTGGCAACGACACTTTTGCTTGACCGAAACGGGTCAGCAACGGTCCTAGTGCCAACACCGAAGCACGCATGGTTTTAACCAATTCGTAGGGTGCTTCCATTAAGGACAGGGGACCTGCATCAATAGTCACAGATCCATCTGCATTGCGCTCAGCCGTAACTCCCATGTTTCGAATCAGTTTAAGCATCGTCGAGACGTCTTCGAGCTTGGGTACATTGAGCAATGTGACAGGTTCAGCACAAAGCAATGCTGCGCACAGCTCTGGCAATGCCGCGTTTTTAGCGCCAGAGACGACAACTTCTCCGTGAAGTTCTGCGCCGCCAGTGATGATTAATTTGTCCACGATATTTCTTTCAAAATCTTCTGTTTACTACAGCTCTTGCCACTCTTGCGGCGTGTATGTTTTCATCGATAAAGCATGAACTTCATTGGTTTGAATTTTTTCACCCAAAGTGGCATACACCAACTTATGGCGTTGGATCAAGCGCTTGCCTTCAAATTCCTGTGCCACGATGGTTGCATACCAATGCTGACCATCGCCTTCGAGCTCAATGTGTTCGCATTCCAAGTTGCTTGAAATGATGTGTTTTAGTTCTTCAGCAGTCATGATGTATTTATTAAAATTTTTGTTATTTTGTTTTCTAATTTTCTAATTAAAGGCGAATTAGCTTCTAATTTTGTAGCCGGTTTTCAGCAAATAAATGCTGACCGCACTGACAATGGCCAAAGCACTGAAAACAATGCTGAAACTCAACCAAGGCGAGACATCACTGACACCGAAAAATCCATATCTAAAGCCATCAATCATGTAGAAAAACGGGTTCAAATGACTAACCTTTTGCCAGAATGGCGACAAGGAGTGAATGGAGTAGAAAACGCCGCTCAAAAACGTCATTGGCATGATGGCAAAGCTTTGAAACGCAGCCAATTGGTCAAACTTCTCTGCCCACAAGCCGGCAATCAAACCCAGTGCACCCAAAATACTCGCTCCCATGAGGGCAAACACAATCACCCACAACGGCGCCACCAAACTCAGTTTAGCAAACCAAATAGTCGCTAGCAAAACACCAACACCAACGGCCAAGCCACGTATCACCGCAGAGCCCACATAGGCCACAAACCAGCTCCAATGTGACAAAGGAGTTAGCAACAAAAACACCAAGTTGCCCATGATTTTGCTTTGAATCAGCGACGATGAACTGTTGGCGAAGGCATTTTGCAAAATACTCATCATCACCAAACCAGGCACTAAAAACGCGGTGTAGCTGACGCTGTCGTAGACCTTCACTTTGTCTTCCAAGACATGGCCAAATATCACCAAATACAAAACCGAGGTCAATACGGGTGCAGCAACAGTTTGGAAACCAACTTTCCAAAATCGCAGAACTTCTTTGTAAAACAGGGCGTGCCAACCGTTCATGCTGCTGTCCCCATTGATTGAACACCCGAGCTATGTCCACGCGTCATCACGTCCAAGAAAACATCTTCTAAGTCTGCTTTGCGAATTTCAACATCTTCGGCAATCAATCCGGCTTCACGCACAGCGCTGAGGTAGGTTTCAATTTCTAGTGCATCATGCGCTGGAAACTGCACAATTCTTCCTGTAATACGTGCTTTGTCAGCAAGATGTTTGGGTAATTCGCTATCAATTTTGAAGCGAAGTACGTTTGAAGAAGCTGCTTTTAAGAGCTCAGTTGTGTTTGCCAAAGCGACGACATTGCCAGTTTTCAACATCGCGATGCGACTACACAGGGCTTCCGCTTCCTCTAAGTAATGTGTGGTGAGCAAAACGGTGCTGCCTTGTTTGTTGAGTTTGGCAATGAATTGCCACAGCGTTTGGCGTAGCTCCACGTCAACGCCTGCTGTGGGTTCGTCCAACACAATGACGGGTGGTTTGTGTACCAGCGCCTGCGCAACAAGCATGCGACGCTTCATGCCGCCTGAGAGCTGACGCATATTGGCATTGGCTTTGTCGGTTAATCCCAAGCTGTGCAGCAGTTCATCTATCCATGCATCGTTGTTTTTGACGCCAAAATAGCCGGATTGAAAGCGCAATGCTTCGCGCACATTGAAAAAGGGATCAAACACCAGCTCTTGAGGAACCACACCCAATTTTCGTCTAGCAGCTGCAAAATCAGACTGCACGTCGCTGCCTAATACATTGATGCTGCCAGACGTAGCACGCGTTAGTCCAGCCAGAATGCTGATGAGTGTCGTCTTTCCTGCACCGTTGGGGCCCAGTAAGCCAAAAAACTCGCCTTCTTCAATGTCAAATTTGACATGACCAAGCGCATGTAATGCTTGACTGGTAGAACCGTTTTTGGCGGGGTAAATTTTTGAGACGGATTGGAAGGAAATAGCAGACATAGATACTAAGATGTTTAGCCTTAGATTCTAACGCCTGCCCCTTTATTGCCACCTAACAAGGCATCTATACCGTAAAGCCCGGCCAATTCGCTTAATTTTGCTGGCATGCCCGTAATAGTCAGACTTTTACCCAAAGCCACAGCCTCGCGCCGACACTGCAACAAGACAGCTAAGGCAGACGAGTCGAACTTCTCTAGCGCTGAAGCATCAACGGCTACCGAGTCGCCCTTTTCATCACGAATGCTGATACCCAAACTTTTTGCACAGGCTGTGGCTTCGTCATGGGTTAGCAACGAGGGTAAGGCGAACGTTGTCATGGTGATTTACAGATTTTTACCAATCATTTACCGGCCATAGCTTGGTTACGCGATTTCAAAGTGGCAATCAAACCATCAACACCTTTGGCGTTGATTTCTTGCGAAAACTGACTACGAAAGGTTTCCATCAACCAAACACCCATGACGTTGAGGTTGTAGATTTTCCAGCCAGAGCCGGCACCTGGTGTCTTTTCTAAACGGTAGTCGAGCTGAATAGGCTCGCCTTTGCCGCGTACTTCGGTGCGTACGACAATTTCAGTGTCTTCTGGGCTGGAGCGCAGTGGCTTCACAGTAATCGTTTGATCGGTGATTTGCGACAACGCGCCAGCATAAGTTCGCAGGAGCAGCGATTTAAACTCTTCTTGCAGCTGTTTTTGCTGTTCAGGCGTCGCTTTTGACCAGCTTGGACCAACAGCAGACGCCGTGATACGTCTGAAATTTACGTTCGGCATCACTTTAGCGTCCACCAAAGCGTTGAGCTTGGTCATATTGCCTGCTTGGAAGGATTTGTCGCCTTTGATGGTATCAATCACTTCATCAGAAAGCTGTTTAATAAATGCGTCTGCAGCCATGTCAGCGGCAACCGCAGGCGCAGCTGCAAAGAATAAATTTACACTCAGCAGAGCACCAAAAAAATGAGCCAAATTCCGACGGTTCATGGTTAAACTTTCAAGTAATTGGTTGTACATGCGCTCTTAACGTTTCAAAAACACAAATAGGCGACAGGTGGTTCAATTCGTTGCGATTGTTGCCCTGGAAGCGACGACGGGCGATACCTCTAGGCTTAATTCGAGGTTAATGTCAAGCTGGGTTTCAGGAGATTGCACGTTCGCAATTTGAGGCAGAAGTACTTGATCATCAGCATCAATGGCCGATTTCTTTTCAGGATGAAGCTTTAGTTTGTCATCAGTAGGGGCATTTTCTTTAAATTCTGGCATTTCAGCCGGGTCTTCTGGTGGCTCCTTACCGTCCAAAATATCATTCCTACGAACTTGCAAATAAACATCTCTGGTGAAAGTGTATTTATCCAACGCAACTCCCTCTAAAACGGAGGAAGATCGCAACAAATTAGCACGCAAATCTAACAATCTAAGTGCATACAAACTATTGCGTGCCGGAACGCTGTTCAGTTGCCAAACCAGGTCACCACGAGAAATCACTGTTGAAGCTAACGTATCGCGTAGGGTCGATGAACCCAAAAAAGGGATGACCAAGTAAGGCCCTGGTGGCACGCCGTAGTGACCCAATGTCTGCCCAAAATCCGCCGTGTGTCGCTCAAGATTCATTTCACTGGCAATGTCTAGCAAACCACCTAAACCTAAGAAAGTGTTGATATTGAGGCGCATAAATGCTTCAGTGGCTGTTTTAGGCTTCAACTGCAAGGTGCTATTGATAACAGTCCAAACACCCGTTAGGTTGAAGAAAAAATTATTCACCCCCGTACGTACAAATTGCGGAACAACATTCACATAGGTATTGGCGATAGGTTTGACAAATTTATTGTCCAGATCATCATTAAATTCACTCACACCCCGATTCCATGACTCCCACGGATCAACTGGATTTTTAACTGAAACTGAAGCACACCCTGTTAAAAATAGGAATAAAACGACTGTAGCCGGCGTAATATATGCTTTTGATGCTATTTTTTTTATAGTATTTTGAATGAAAATAATCATTTGACTATGCATTTGAATAGTGTTTATTTTTTCGCCGGAACCGCGTCAGCACCTGCGTCTGATTTAGAAGTACCTTCAGCCGCCTTGCTATACAAAAACTGGCTAATCAAATTTTCCAAGACCACGGCAGACTGTGTTGACGAGACTTTGTCCGCATTGGCTAACATTTTATCGTCCGCCCCTGGCTCAATACCTAGGTATTGCTCACCCAACAGTCCAGACGTGAGGATTTTTAACGAACTGTCTTTTGGGAAAGCATAACGGCTCTCAATTGCCAAGGTGACGAGTGCTTGAAATGATTTGTCATCAAATGTAATGGATTCGACCCGACCCACCACCACGCCAGCGCTCTTCAGCGCAGCTTTGGGTTTGAGGCCACCAATATTGTCAAACTTTGCCGTTACTTTGTAGGTTTGCTGGAAGCTTAAACTCAGCAAATTGGCGGACTGTAAGGCCAAAAACAGCAAGGCTGCGGCACCCAACAAGACAAACATTCCCACCCAAATATCATTTTCAGAGCGTTGCATACGTTTCTTCCTTTTATCAAATACTAAACATCAAGGCCGTCAGCATGAAATCCAAGCCCAATACAGCCAATGATGCGACAACGACTGTTCTTGTAGTCGCTCTAGATACACCTTCGGGTGTCGCTTGTGCTTCAAAACCTTGCAATAGCGCAATAAACGTCACCGCAAAGCCAAACACAACGCTCTTGATAACGCCATTGCCCACATCTTTCCAAACATCAACACCGCCTTGAATTTGGCTCCAAAACGAACCCGAGTCGATACCAATCATCATCACCCCCACGACCCAGCCGCCAATCACACCCATAGCGCTGAACACGGCGGCCAAAAGCGGCATCGTAATCACGCCAGCCCAAAACCGCGGAGCCAAAATACGTTGAATCGGATCTACCGCCATCATCTCCAACACGCTGATTTGCTCACCCGCTTTCATGAGACCAATTTCTGCAGTCAGCGACGAGCCTGCACGTCCAGCAAACAGCAAGGCCGTCACCACTGGGCCAAGTTCTCGAACCAAACTCAGCGCAACGAGCAAACCTAAAGCTTCTGTAGAGCCATAGCGCTGCAAGGTGTAATAACCTTGCAAACCCAACACAAAACCCACGAACAAGCCGGAAACCGCAATGATCACGAGAGAATAGTTGCCCAAGAAATGAATTTGATCGCGTATCAAACCAAATCGCTTGAAGCTTCCGATCAGCGTCGTCAATAGGCGCGCAAACAAACGCGCACCGTGGCCAATATCAGCCAATTGCCTGCGCAAGGCAAAGCCAATATCGCTAGGTTTGTACCAACTCATTGCAGAGCTCCTGAAGTAGAAACCTTAGTGACATCAATCCCAAAATCTTCTTCTACCGATAAGCCTGGATAATGGAACCGTACTGGTCCATCAGGCAAAGCATGTATATATTGATACACCAAAGGGTCTTCACTTTTGCGTACCTGCTCTGGCGCGCCCTGAGCTGCGATTTTGCCATTGGCCAAAATAATCACATGGTCCGCAATCGCAAACGTTTGCTCTACTTCGTGAGATACAAAAATACTGGTCAAACCCATGGAATCATTGAGTTGACGAATCAACCGTGCTGCCGTTCCTAATGAGATTGGGTCTAAGCCAGAAAATGGCTCGTCATACATAACCAGATCTGGATCAAGTGCAATGGCGCGTGCTAATGCGATGCGTCTTGCCATACCTCCTGATACTTCGCTTGGCATCAGGTCACGCGCACCGCGCAGACCCACGGCGTTAAGTTTCATCAACACGATGTCACGAATTAAGGCATTGGGCAAATCTGTATGTTCGCGCAAGGGAAATGCAACATTTTCAAAGACAGACAAATCCGCAAACAAGGCACCAAACTGAAAAAGCATACCCATGCGGCGACGCGCTGCGTAAATCTGCACCTGATTCATAGGCGTGACATCTTGGCCATCAAACAGCAATTGACCTGATTGGGCTTTATTTTGACCACCTATTAAACGCAGAATCGTCGTTTTCCCGCCGCCCGAGGCTCCCATCAGCGCGGTCACTTTGCCACGTGGCACAGACAGTGAAATATTGTCCAAAATGATGCGCTCGCTGTAACTGAAGGTCAAGTTACGCAGTTCAACGAGTGATTTAGAGTTGGGTGTAGTCATAAATAGAAAAAGGCCAGAGCATGTCTGGCCTTTACATCATACGGGATAACAGTTCAACCTTAAATTAAAACCGATCAATTACCTCGGCAAATCGCTGAATCCCATCAAAAACTCGTCCACAGAACGCGCTGCCTGACGGCCTTCGCGAATCGCCCAGACCACCAAGCTTTGACCACGACGGATATCGCCAGCGACAAAGACTTTAGGCACGTTGGTTTCATAACCACCAATAAAGTCCGTACCCGCCTTGGCATTGCCGCGTGCGTCTTTGTCGATACCAAAAGCATCTAAAACGGATGCAACCGGCGACACAAAGCCCATCGCTAGCAGTACTAGATCGGCTTTCAAGGTTTGCTCAGAACCGGCCACTTCAACCATTTTGCCGTTTTGCCACTCAACGCGAACGGTTTTCAAACCCGTTACTTTGCCTTTTTCACCAATGAACTCTTTGGTCGAAATAGCAAATTCGCGCTCACAACCTTCGTCATGGCTGGAACTGGTGCGCAGCTTGATCGGCCAATTGGGCCAGGTCATGGGGCGATTTTCTTCAACTGGCGGTTGTGGCATCACCTCAAACTGGGTAACGCTGGCGGCGCCGTGGCGGTTGCTGGTACCCACACAGTCGGATCCGGTGTCG
>JANMTB010000006.1:0-28146 GCA_031390045.1 Polaromonas sp. | reverse complement strand
TATCATTCAATCCATCACCGCATTCACGCTTTTAGAGATCGTCAACTACATCGAGCACTACGGATTGCAGCGTGGCAAACTAGGTAATAAACGTGAGGCTTTCGGCATGATGCACGCTTGGAATGCTGACCACGTCGTCACAAACAGCATGCTGGCCAACCTGCAGCGCCACAGCGACCACCACATGCACGCCACCAAGCCATACCCTACCTTAGAGCCTCTACCCGGCCCGCAGCTACCCACAGGTTACGCAGGTCGCCTGATCTTGGCGATGGTGCCGCCGCTGTGGTTCAGCGTGATGCACAAGCGGCTAAACCAGCTTACTACCTAAGCTTTTACCTTAAGCTTTTGTCTTTCGTTGCGCAGGTATTCCAGCCAAACAGCGTATATAACGGGCACATGCCAATAGCCGCAGTGACTAACATCACCGCGCCCACAGCGTAACCCGCCCATGCCCAAGTGCTAAACATGCCGGCATAGGCCAAGTACAGCAAGACCAAACCGACGATGGCTCGCAAACCACGGTCTATATTGCCCATATTTATTGTCATGATTTCTCCTTTATGGGGTTGTTGAAGCTTCTATTGAACGCCAACCTATCTCATCTGACCTTGATATGCATCAAACCAAGCGCTGGTAATTGGTGTCAAACTGGCTACATTCTTTACAAAACCTTTGCACAGCAGAACTTGCGGGTACAAAACAGAGCCGTAGAATTCAAGGGTAGAATTTTTAATAACCAATGAGTCATTAACCTACGATTTGTAGGATATTACCGCGAGTTTTGGCACTCCCGCTTAGCGAGTGCTAATATAATTGCTGCATTGTTGAATAACATTGTTCTCATTGCAATTTATAAGGAGTATGACAATGTCTGTGACTTTATCTAAGAACGCCTTGCAAACCGCAAATTTGACGACTAACAACACCCTCGCCACGGCCACGTGGGGCTTGGTGCCGTCTTTGGGCAACCTTGACGCCTACATTTCTTCCGCCAACCGCATGCCCATGCTGACACTGGAGGAAGAGCAGCGCTATGCCAGAAACTTACGTGATAACAACGACTTAGACGCTGCTGAGAAAATGATTTTGTCGCATTTGCGCTTGGTTGTATCGGTCTCCCGCAAGTATTTGGGATACGGTTTGCCGCATAGCGACCTGATTCAAGAAGGCAATATCGGCCTGATGAAAGCGGTCAAACGCTTTGACCCTGACCAAGGTGTGCGCTTGGTGAGCTACGCGATGCATTGGATCAAGGCCGAAATTCACGAATATGTGCTGAAAAACTGGCGCATGGTCAAAATGGCGACCACCAAGGCGCAGCGCAAGTTGTTTTTCAACCTGCGCTCGATGAAGCAAGAATTCAAGGCAGACGCTGCCGCTTTGGGCAATGAAACCCACAGCGCCACCATGTCTGAGTCCGAAGTAAGTCTGATGGCCAAGACGCTGAACGTCAAACCCGAAGAAGTGCTTGAAATGGAAATGCGCCTCTCAGGCGGTGACGTATTGCTAGACCCGACGCCCAATGACGACGGCGAAGAAGCCTTCGGCCCGATTTCGTACCTGTCTGACACCCACCACGAACCGACGAACATGATAGAAGCGCACCAGCGCGATATCTTGGCCAGCGACGGCATCTCAGCAGCCCTAGCCGAGCTAGACGACCGCAGCCGCAAAATCGTGGAAGAACGCTGGTTAAAAGTCAACGACGACAGCTCCGGCGGCATGACCCTGCACGATCTAGCAGCCATCTACGGCGTCAGCGCCGAGCGGATTCGCCAGATTGAAGTGGCGGCGATGAAGAAAATGAAGAAGACGCTGGCTGAGTTTGCGTAAAATTCGCTAATCTTCCCCAAAAGGCTCTCATGTGACGTGAAGAGCCTTTTTTATTGCCAAAATATAACTCTAGCCGGCGTATTTATTGCCTAAGGTGCTATTTTATTTATAGTATTCAACAACTCGACAACCAACTTCTAAATTCCCCTTTATGATGAAGGGGTGCCCAACGGGCGGGGTAGCAAAGCGCCACGAATCAGCTACCCCGTCGCTTCGCGCCACCCCTTCATGCTGAAGGGGAATTTTCGAGTTTGATTAAAAACTACATTGTAGTTACAATGCAAGTATGAATTCACTTCGATTTGAGTGGGATAGCCAAAAAGCGGCGGCAAACGCCAAGAAGCATGGCGTGAGTTTTGAGGAAGCGAAGTCCGTTTTCTCAGACGACAACGGCAAATTGATTGGCGACCCTGATCATTCTGAAGATGAAGACCGGTTTGTGCTGCTGGGTTTGAGCAGCACGCTGCGAATGCTGCTGGTATGCCATTGCTACCGCACTGAAGGCAACATCATTCGCATCATTTCGGCGCGTAAAGCGAGCGCGAAAGAATCTCAAACCTATCCTTAAACATGCCAGAAAGGTGACCTATGCGTAAAGAATACGACTTCACAAATGCCAAGAAAAATCCCTACTCAGCACAGCTCAAAAAGCAAATTACCATTCGTTTGGACGAAGAATCCATCACGTATTTCAAAACAATCTCACAAGATGCAGGCATTCCCTACCAAAGCCTGATCAACCTGTATCTGCGAGATTGTGCAGCGCAGCATCGCACGCTTGACTTGAGCTGGAAATAGCGACTAAATATGATTCTAGCCGGCGTATTTATTGTCTAATATGCTATATTATTAATAGCAAAAATAACTCTCAAGGAATACCAATGACCGATTTAACCCCAGAAAACGTCGAATACGCTGGCTTTTGGATACGCGTGGGGGCTTCCATCATTGACTCGATTTTGCTGATGATGATTACTTACCCAATTCTTTACGCCGTGTACGGCTGGGCTGGGTTGGATTATGGGGTGGCTATGCAGACGACGGGGTTTGTTAGCATTTTGGTGACTTGGATTTTGCCTGTCATCGCCGTCATTTGGTTTTGGGTCGCAAAACAAGCCACACCGGGCAAAATGCTGCTGTCGCTGCGGGTGGTGGATGCTAAAACGGGCGGTAGCCTGAGCGTGGGGCAGAGTATTGCACGGTATTTGGGGTATTTTGTATCAGCCATTCCGTTTGGTTTGGGTTTGATTTGGGTGGGTATTGACAGCAAAAAGCAGGGCTGGCACGATAAGATAGCTGGCACCGTGGTGGTGCGTAGTAAGCAGCGCGGGACTGAGCCCGTGCGGTTTCCGCAGGCTTGAGAGGCTCAATTTAAAGGCTACTTTATACCTCTAGTCGGCGTATTTATTGCCTAAAGTGCTATTTTATTTATAGCAAATTAGCAGCTCTAGCGCACGATTTGCATCGCCCTGCAGCCTCTGCCACAATGAGGAGATGATCTACAAAAACATACTCGCGTCCACCACAGACACCATCACCACCATCACCCTGAACCGCCCAGACAAACGCAATGCGCTGTCGCTGGAAGTGCTTTTGGAGCTGACAGACGCCCTGCAAGCTACTGCAAAAAGCGAGGCTCGCGGGGTGATTTTGGGGGCGAACGGGGCCGTGTTTAGCGCGGGGCACAATTTTGGCGACATGGCGGGGGCGACGTTGGCGGAAACGCGGCATTTGTTCACCGTTTGTAATGTGATGATGGAGGCGATACAAAACATGCCGCAGCCGGTGATCGCTAAAGTGCATGCGTTGGCGACGGCAGCGGGCTGCCAGCTGGTTGCCACTTGCGACTTGGCGATTGCGGCGGACACGGCTTCATTTGCGATTCCGGGTGGCAAGGCGGGGCTGTTTTGCCACACACCGCTGGTGGCGGTGGCACGAAATTTAAGTCGTAAGCGGGCGCTGGAGATGGCGATGACGGGAGATGCGATCAGCGCGGCGACAGCGGCTGATTGGGGGCTGATCAACCGTGCTGTTCCTGCTGACCAGCTGGATGCTGCGGTTTTAGACCTGATTACCCGTGCAACACGCGGTAGTGCGATGGCCAAAGGTGCTGGCAAACGCGGCTACTACGCGCAAATTGATACGCCGCAAGCGGATGCTTACCGATTAGCCGTTGAACTGATGGCAACTGGGGCGCTGACGCCAGATGGTCAAGAGGGCATCAAAGCGTTTTTAGAGAAACGACCCGCTGTGTATACGCAACAATCCATAGATATTATTTAAACCCTGATTCATGGCCAACAACTTGCCTATGCGGCTCATCGATATTGAGAGCCGCTACAAACACATTCGCCCTGCCCCTCGCATGCCTAACTTTGCAGCTTGGATTGAGGGTGTCGATCTCACCCAACCCATCACAGCACAAGTCAAAGCAGAGTTGCGGCAAGCACTGTTTGATTTTGAAGTTCTCTTTTTCAAACCGCAAACGATCACGCCGGCGCAACACATCGCCTTGGCGCAAGTGTTTGGCACCATCTCGACGGGTGCATTTTTTGAGCGCAACTCTGACGTATCTGACTTAGAAATGATCGTTAACGACGTAGATCGACCGCCTAATATTGACGTTTGGCACACAGATATGAGTTGGAAAGCCAATCCACCCATGGGAACGGCGATTCAGATTACCGAGATACCTCCCAGTGGCGGAAACACATGCTGGTGCAGTACGAGCAAGGCGTATGCCGCGCTGTCTGAAGGGATGCAAAAATACTTAGAGAACTTAGAAGCTGTGCACACTTGGGAAGTATCAGGGTACCGAGAAGCGTTTGGTCGGCTTGGCGATGAGACATTGTTTGCTGCGCTGAAAGCGTACAAACCTGTGACACACCCAGTAGTTCGCACAAATCCAGATTCAGGCAAAAAATGCATCTATGTCAACGCTGTTTTCACGCGCGAGATCATCGGCATTGACTGCCACGAAGCAATAGGTATGCTGACTTTCCTCTTAGATTGGCTAAAAAAACCTGAATTTATGATTCAGCACCAATGGGAAGCTGGCGGTTTAGCTATTTGGGATAACCGCAGTACGCAGCACTATGCCACAGCAGATTTCTGGCCTTACCGGCGCGTTAACCACAGAATCACGTTTGACACACCTAGAAGCGCCGCTTTAATCGACAACGCCAATCAGCAAATCATGCAAGGTAAAAAGATACGATAATCACCAATATTCACTGCTAGCCTGCGTATTTATTGCCTATATTGCTATTTAATTTATAGTGATATTAGATCGTTTCAACCCGATATTCTACAGCTAAGGTGTGTGATTTTCCTGCGAACACCGTAACCGTGTTTTCCAACGCGTTGCCGCTTTCGACGCAGACAAAGTTTTTCCAGCCATCTTTGCCTAAATCGCCCATTTGCGCGGCGCGAGCTGCGGCGGGGTTCCAGACGATGGTGCTTTGGCTACCTAGCTTGGCAATGTGGATGCAGCGTGTGTAGGCGGGGTCAACAATGGTGCAACGCTGCGTGCTGTTAACATAAACACGGTCAACTTCTGACGTGAAATCAATACCACCGACCTGATCGCCTTCGACCCAACCAGCGGCTTTGTCGTGAAAATGCTCACCATCCAAGCCGTCAACATGGACCTGGGCGACGTCGCTGACTTGAAAATAGGTGTGCAGTGCCTCGGTAATGCAGAAGTCAACATCGCCCAAATTGCGGGTGATCAGGGCGATTTTGAGGCTAGTTCCCACGTTGATCAGCAAGTCCAGCTGAGCTAAGTATGGCCACATGGGTTGCAGAGCAGCGTTGATTGGCATGGTAAGGCTAAGCTCGGTCGAGCCGTCGTCCAAAGTGCGGGTGCCTTTGACTTGCCAAGCTTGCGTACGAGCAAAGCCATGTGCAGGAAAGCTAGATTCTGACATATGCGCGCCAAACCATGGCCAGCAAACCGGAATGCCACCGCGAATAGATTTGCCAGCGGCAAAGTGGGCAGCTTTTGACATCCACAAGACGGGCTCAGCAGTCGATGCCGGTTGCCAATTGAGCACTTGCCCACCCTGCAAGCAAATGCTGGCGCTGGCATGGGCATTGGTGATCTCTACGCTGACCAAGCTGCCGCCAGTTGTATCGGCAAGTTGTTTAAATCGCAGTCTGAAGGGAATGGCGTAACGGTCGTTCAGCTCAGTGGCGTTATACATACAAATGGATAGCTATATATTTTTATTTATTTCAACAACAATTTGATGTCTGAAGCCAAGGCCTCTGGCCCGCTGCCGTATCGGGTGTAAAGCCGCACTTTGCCCGTGGTGTCATACACAAAGCTGCCTGCCGAGTGGTCCATGCTATAGCTGGTGTCGGTGCGGCCTGGAACTTTTTTGTAATAAGTTTTGAAGTCTTTGGCCACGATGGCAAGCTTTTCTGGCGTGGTGCGCAGGGCCAGGAAAGTGGGGTCAAAGTTGACCATATAGCCTTTGAGCACGGGCAAGGTGTCACGCTCTGGGTCAATAGTGATCAAGAGCGCCTGCAATTTATCACCGTCTTTACCCAGCAGTTTCTTAACTTCTGCCAGCTCGGCCATGGTGGTAGGGCAAACGTCTGGGCACTGCACAAATCCAAAAAATACAACTACGATTTTTCCAGCAAAATCTTTAATACTGCGGGGCGTGCCGTTATGGTCAAGCATGGTGCCATCAGCTGAAAAATCTTTGGCGTAGTCGGCTCCCGTGATATCAACCGATTTAAATTCTAGTTTTTTCTCTGTGCAGGCAGTAAATATGGCTGTAACCAGCGTAATAATTGCCAATTTAGCTATTAATTTAGTAGCATTTTGCAGCCATATTCTTTTGCTTTTCATCAATAATTCCTATACGCTTTATGGCCTTTTGGCGTTTTTAGTTCCCTTTGGGAACGGTTTGCAGCAGCTCAGCCAGTTCTTTTTTCCAATGCTTCGCCTGCGCGGTTGTGCCGTGGCCTGCGGTGCTGTCCGTGGCTGGAATCAGAAGTATTTTGCCTTTTTTGACGCGCTTGATCTCACGCTCTAGCACACCGTTTTCAGGTGGGTTGCGTTCATCGTCAGCAGAATTGATAGCTACTAAGGTCGCGGTGATGCGCTCTAAGCCCGCAGATGGGTTGTAATCAGCTGACGATGCCCATTGGTACAAATGGTCGTTTGCGTCGCCCACCATCGGCGCTTTGAGGCGGGCATAGACGATTTCGTCGGCTTTTTCACGCGTGGGGGCAGTTTTATTGATGGCTTGGCTGCCGCCGTTGGTGGCGATAGCGTAGAAGACGGACGCAAATTGCCAGCTCGCAGGCTGCTTGGTGTAGTTGCCACCCATCCACTCCGGGTCGTTGCGAATGGAGTCGACCAAAAAGCGGCGCATCATCCAGTTACGGCTGTTCATAGCGGTAGGCAAAGAAGCCATGGGGATGGCGATGTCCATCATGTCAGGGTACTTTTGAGCCCACATCCACACTTGCATGCCGCCCATAGAGTTGCCCACGATTAAGCGCAAGCGTTTGATGCCTAGGTGTTCTTTGACAAGGCGGTATTGCGCCGTCACCATGTCGTCATAGTTATATTGTGGAAACTTGGCACGCAGGCCGTCAGAGGGTTTGCTGGATTTGCCGGTACCAATCGCATCGGGCAAGATGATGAAGTATTTACTCGCGTCTAGTGGTTGGCCGGGGCCAAACAATTCGCCACCAAAAGCGGGGTTGGCCATGCCAATGCCTGAGCCTGTGGTGCCATGCAAGACCAAGACGGGTTCGCCAGCAGGGTTGCCAATGGTGGTGTAGTGCAATTTCAGCTCTGGCAAGGTTTCGCCCGTGCTGAATTTGAAATCACGAACAACCCAATGCCCCTCCACCGGAGCAGGAATGTTTTGCGCTAGCGCCGTATTTTCAAACAAGGAAAAACCCATGATCAATACCAATGCATAAAAGAAATGGAAATTAGGGACGAAACGGTTGCGAATATTGCTCATCAAAGTCTCCTGTAAATTTTTAAAATCCAGTTTTTAAAACAAATAATGATCGACCAACAAAGCGGCAAACAGAACGCTGAGATGGATCAATGAAAACCTGAAGGTTTTGCGCGCCAATTCATCTGAGTAATTGCGCCACAAGGCGAAAGCGTATGCGGTAAAGCCAATACTCAATGTCACCGCTGCAACCAAGTACAGCCACGAGCTCATGCCAAATACAAAGGGCATCAAGCACGCGGGAAACAGCACCAAGGTGTACAAAAACACCTGCAAGCGGGTGAATTCATTGCCATGGGTGACGGGCAACATAGGTAGTCCAGATTTTCGATAGTCTTCCACACGGTACAACGCCAGTGCCCAAAAGTGCGGTGGCGTCCACAAAAAGATGATTAAAAACAAAATCAACGCTTCAGGACCGACGGAATTCGTCAAAGCCGCCCAGCCAAGCACGGGCGGCATCGCGCCCGAAGCACCGCCGATGACGATGTTTTGCGGCGTAAGCGGCTTCAAAATCACGGTGTAGATAACGGCGTAACCTATGAAGGTGGCAAAAGTCAACCACATGGTGAGCGGGTTGACCCAGAAATACAAAATCGCCGAGCCCATAGCACACAGCACACCGGAAAAAATCAGGGTTTGGGTGTCACTGAGCTCACCCTTGGCAGTTGGCCGCCAAGCGGTACGTTTCATTTTAGCGTCAATGCCTTTTTCTACGATGCAATTAAACGCCGCGGCAGCACCTGCGACCAACCAAATACCTAGGCAAGCAAGTAAACCGATTTTGACTTCTGCCCATGATGGCAAGCCAGGAACGGCCAGAACCATGCCTATCAAGGCGCAAAAAACGATGAGTTGCACCACCCGTGGTTTGGTGAGCGCATAAAACTGCTGAAGTACTGTCGTGGAAAGGGTCATGGCTTATTTTATGCGGATGCGACTAAGCATCCAGGTCATAGCCATCACCAATCCAGCTGCGCCCGCAGTATGCGCCAAAGCAGCGAGGAGCGGCCAACCCATGACGGCATTGGTCACACCCGTAAAAAACTGCCACAACACCAAACCTACCAACCAATTGGCATATTGCTTTAAACCGACCACTTTTGACATTGCCCAAGCAGCATAGCCCAGTGCTATGAAGACCACATACGCGGTTAACCGGTGTGTGTAATGGATGGCGGTGAGCGCTGAAAATGTGATGTTTTCGCCCGTGGAAGTGAGTCCTAGCTCACGCCACAATGTAAAACCTTGAGCAAAATTCATCTCTGGCCAAAAGCTTTTTTGGCAAGCTGGAAATGTGTCGCAAACCAGCACAGCATAGTTGGTGCTAACCCAGCCGCCCAATGCGATTTGCAGCCACACCAAGGCGAAAGTTACAATCAAAACTGTGCGAATGCGCTTAGTAACTTTAATGACTGAGGCCTGCGATACCACTTTGTGGTAATGGCCAGCTTGCCAAGTAAGCAATGCCAATAGCAGCAAAGCGCCCAGCAAATGCAAGGTGACTATGGCTGGGAATAACTTCAAAGTCACCGTCAATGCGCCAAACGCGCCCACCACGCAAACCCACACTAAACTTACCGTCGGCCACCAAGGGTTGATTTGCAGATGTGCTTGCGGTTGGAATTTCGAGAGTTCGCGGACTTTTTGTTGTGCTTGCTTGCGTGAACTGCGATGTGTCCACCAGCTTTGGATCATCAACATCAAAATCAACACACCAACGCTGGTGGCCAAGTAGCGGTGCAGCATTTCTATCCATGCTTTGGTAGTGGTAACCGCGCCTGTGGGTATCGCACTTTGAGCAGCATCAACATGCGACTTGGCGCCAAATGGTGTAGCACTGCCATAGCAACCGGGCCAGTCGGGACAACCCAAGCCGGAGTCGGTCAAACGTGTGAATGCGCCAAACAAAACCAAATCAAATGTCAAAAATAAGGTAAACGCTGTGAGAGCCTGCAATCGCTTGATTCTTTGACCTTGGGTATTGGCGCTTTTGTGTTGCAACCACCACCAAGCTAAAGGACCAATAGCCACTGACAGCCCAAGAAGCATGACACGCAAGATGGGTGCGAGATTGACTAAACTGGAAGTTTCCATGCGTTGTAGAAATTTATAAGCAAGGAATCAACGGCCAGCGCTGTCCCATGAAGCGGATGCACGTAACAAACGCTCCATGTCTCGCTTGGCTTTTGCTGCGGCTTCGGCATTGAACCCGGGAGGAAAACGCATCATCCAATTGCTCATGGGGTCTACAATGTAGAGATGGTCAGCCAGCAATTGGCCTTTGGCAGGCTGCAGCCAGGTGCTGAGCTGCTCAGCAGGCAAACGCAAAACTGTCGCACCTTTAAGGGCTGGCTGCAGCGCAGAAGGCACGGGCGCTGCGTCTGAAATGAGCCAAACCCAATCGAGTCGTTCTTTTTCTTTACCCAAAGCTTCACGTAGCTGGCGCTGCAAATACAAATGGTTTTGGCAAGCGGCATCACACGCACCACCAGACACGCTAACAAGTAACCATTGCCCTTTGAGTGCTTGCAAATTAACGCTTTGTCCGTCTAAGTTTGTAGCTACTAGCGGAGGCGTTGTCCGCTGCGGGTCAATGAGTTCGCCAAAGTTACGCCGTCCCTCAGGCCGTATCACATAATAAGTAAAGTAAGAAGCAACGACAGGTGCAGCACACAGCAGTAAGACCATGAGCATTTTTAATCGCCCATTTTTGGTTCGATCCTGATTCGGCTCAGGCAGAGAATGCACGGTCATCCCCAGTGGTTGATCGGTCGTATTTTTGGTCATATTTTCAATATTCTTCTCGTTAACCATTATTCTTTTGCGCTATTACGGAACGTATGCCCGGACGAATCAACTGAAACCAAGCATAAAGAATCGCAATTAGTGCACTGAGTGCCCACCATTGAACCATGTAACCATAGTTTTTTTCAGTACTCGCGCTTGGTATAGACCAACGACGTACAAGTCCGTCATTGGCTTTCTCATCCTTCATATCACCGCGGGGATCGTCGAGTTGCAACAAGGATGCATTTAACAACTCGATATTAAATTCTCGTGCTAAGTCTTTCAACTCTATATTTTGCCGTATTTGACCTGCATCTACACCTTTGAATTCGTATAGTTTTGAGGGTGGCAGGGCTATTCGCCCGTACAGCGTTAATACGCCAGTTGGCGTGACGGTTTGGGGTATCTGTTGGCGATCCATGAAGTTTCTAGCTGCCCAGCCACGTTGCACCAAAATAGTCTTTTTGAGTCCAACTGTTTTGTCTTCAAATTCAAACGGTGTCACTACAAAAAAGCCTGGTTTCCCATCCATTTGCCGGTTATCAAGGTAGATCGTATGCTGCGGTAACCAATTGCCACTTAGCTGTACAGAACGATGAAGACTTGCATTTAAGTCTTTGGATGCCAACAACGCACTCGTGTCTAAAGAAGGCAATGCCATTTGCTGCTGTATGGTTATTTGAAGTGCCGATTTTTCATTTGCACGACTGAGTTGCCAAAAACCCAAGCGAGCAGTGACAGCCACGCCAATAAGCGCAGCAATTGTCACCAACAAGAATCGCACTTTCAAGGTCTTTAAACTCACGCGATAATCTCACTTATGACATATCTTGTAATTTTAG
Organism: Polaromonas sp.; assembly: GCA_031390045.1. Lineage (GTDB taxonomy): Bacteria > Pseudomonadota > Gammaproteobacteria > Burkholderiales > Burkholderiaceae_C > Aalborgiella. The sequence goes on along the minus strand of JANMTB010000006.1, from coordinate 16,688 downwards.
GTTTCATCGCCATTCTGGGCAGCTTAGTCACTGCCATGTTTTTCATGTTGAGAGGCGGAGAAAAAGACAAGCAAGATGGAAAAGCAAAAGCCAACAGCATGGCGCGAGCTTTAGCGTTTCGAGTGGGATTTTCTATTGTGCTGTTCATATGCGTACTAGCTGCATGGAAGCTGGGCTACATTCAGCCTACTGGGATCACCGCCGGACAATGATTGTTCCGGTGCTTGATTGAAAGTTGCAGAAATATCATAAAAAAGGCGCCAATAGCGCCTTTTTTTATCAACGCATTGCCAGCTGAATCATTTACAACCAGTAAACAAGGATGTAGAGACCCAACCAAACCACGTCAACAAAGTGCCAATACCAAGCTGCGCCTTCAAAGCCGAAATGACGTTCTGGCGTGAAATGACCTTTTTGTAGGCGCAAGGTAATGAACAACAACATCAACATGCCAATAAAGACGTGGAAGCCATGAAAGCCAGTCAACATATAGAAAGTTGAGCCGTAGACGCCAGAAGATAGCTTGAGGTTCAAATCAGCATATGCATGGTAGTACTCATAACCTTGAACAACCAAGAAGACAATACCTAAAAGCACTGTCATCCACATGAACAAAATGGTTTTGCTGCGGTTGCCAACAATCAAGGCATGATGCGCAATTGTCAATGTGACACCGGAAGTCAACAACAAAGCGGTGTTGATGGTAGGCAGCCAGAACGGCGTCATCGTCGTGAACGGCTCAACAATACCCGCAGGCGATGCCGTTGCACCAGCAACAACGCTAGGCCAAACTGCTTTGAAATCAGGCCATAAAACAGCATTCTCTAAACTACCCAATCCCGGCACCGAGTGCGCGCGAGCCCACCATAGTGCGCTGAAGAAAGCACCGAAGAACATCACTTCGGAAAAAATAAACCAACTCATGCTCCAACGGAAAGACAGGTCAATTTTATGACCGTATTTGCCGCCTTCACTCTCCGAAACAGCTTCGCTGAACCACTGAAAGAGTACACCAAGCCAAATCACCATGCCAGCCATCAAGGAGTATTTACCCCAGTCCGCACCATTGATCCATTGACCAGCGCCTAAGATGACGAAGAACAAACCCAAAGCAGCTAGCGCAGGATGGCGTGACGGATTTGGAACGAAATAGTATGGCGTTGCGCCGGTTGCATGTGAACTCATTTGATCTCCTAACTCTCTCTACTTTAAATCTAAAATCAACAATAACTAAAAACTTATTTGGCAACTACATAGTTAACCAAAACAATCAACCCAACCACCATTGCAATTACCATCACTATAGCAACTGCGATGATGTGCAAAGGATTGAGTTTTTCTAAATCTTTTTGGTACTCGCTGTTTTTACGAATACCTAAAAACGACCAAGAAACCGCTTTGACAGTCTCTAAAAAAGAACTCATCCACCTACCTTATTTTTTACATCAACTGCCGCCAAAGGTACAGCCGGCGTTTTTCCACCCACTTCAAAAAATGTGTAGGACAAAGTGATCGTGTTAACGTCTTTAGATAGTTTTGGATCAATCACAAAAGCCACGGGCCATTGTTTTTTCTCGCCCGGTTCTAAAGTGTATTGGTTGAAACAAAAACATTCCAATTTGTTGAAATATGCAGAAGCCTGCTTAGGCGCATAGCTAGGTATGGCTTGTGCAGCCATCTTGTATGTTTGTTTGTTTTGAAACTCATACATGACTGTAGCCAATTCCCCAGGATGAACCTTTAAGGAACTTACAGCCGGCTTGAAGTCCCACGGACCGCGCGCATTAGCATCAAATTCAATGGTGATAAGACGTGATGTGTCTATTTGCGTATTCGCTGGCATGTTTGACTTTGCACCAGGAATATTACGCTCACCCAAAGACAAAATATTGATCCCGGTCATTTCGCAAATGGCTTTGTATAGCGGCACCAATGCATAGCCAAAAGCAAACATAGCCACAGCAATGATGGCAAGTTTGCGCACCATGTTGCCATTTTCTTGTTTGATATTCATCGTTGAAATGTCTAGCTGCAGAGAGTTAACGACTGAGTAAAATCATTTTCGCCATGAATCCCACGAAAAAAACCAAGGCAATGGAGCCTAATATTAGGCCCAGTTTGCGATTATTTTTTTTTTGATCTGGCGTCATAATGTTGCTCAATTAAAGTCTATTAATAAGTTTTTAAGCAATAATTTTGGTCGCAGCGGCATTCAATTTTGGCGGTGTTTCAAAGGTATGGAAAGGCGCAGGAGATGGTACCTCCCACTCTAGACCCTCCGCTCCATCCCAAGGATTTTGTGGTGCTTTTACGCCTTTGCCCATCATCGCTGGAAGAATAATGGCCAAGAAGAAATACACTTGTGCGATACCAAAAGCAAATGCACCAACTGACGCAATCGCATTGAAATCAGCAAACTGCATTGGGTAATCTGCATAACGACGCGGCATACCTGCCAAGCCCAAAAAGTGCATAGGAAAAAATGTCACGTTAAATGCAATAAGAGACCACCAGAAGTGAATTTTTCCTCGTGTTTCAGAATACATCACGCCCGTCCACTTAGGCAGCCAGTAGTAAACGCCAGCAAACATCGCATACAAAGAACCAGCAACTAAAACGTAGTGAAAGTGCGCCACTACGTAGTAGGTATCTTGCAATTGAATATCAATCGGAGCCATGGCCAAAATCAAACCCGTAAAGCCGCCCATGGTAAACACGAAAATGAAGCCGACAGCAAACAGCATCGGTGTTTCAAAGGTCATAGAACCGCGCCACATGGTCGCAATCCAGTTGAAAATTTTCACAGCCGTAGGCACCGCGATCAACATCGTTGCATACATAAAGAAAAGCTGGCCAGTTACAGGCATACCGGTCGTAAACATGTGGTGCGCCCAGACAATAAAGCTCAAAATGGCAATACTAGATGTGGCGTAGACCATAGAAGCGTAGCCAAATAACTTCTTACGTGAAAAAGCTGGCACGATTTGGCTGACGATACCGAATGCCGGCAAGATCATGATGTACACCTCAGGATGACCGAAGAACCAGAAAATATGTTGGTACATTACTGGGTCACCACCGCCAGCAGGATTAAAGAAGCTCGTACCGAAGTGGCGGTCTGTCAAAGTCATGGTGATCGCACCCGCCAAAACAGGCATCACAGCGATCAACAAGTAAGCAGTGATCAACCATGTCCAGCAGAACATAGGCATTTTCATCAAAGTCATGCCTGGAGCACGCATGTTCAAAATGGTGACGATGATATTGATAGAGCCCATGATCGAGCTAGCACCCAAAATGTGCAACGCAAAAATACCCGCATCCATCGATGGACCCATTTGCAATGTCAGTGGCGCATAGAGCGTCCAACCAGCAGCAGGTGCACCGCCAGGCATAAAGAAAGAACCCACCAACATACTTGCAGCGGGGATCATCAGCCAAAAGCTGAAGTTATTCATGCGCGCAAAAGCCATGTCTGCTGCGCCAATTTGCAGCGGAATCATCCAATTCGCAAACCCAACAAAGCCAGGCATGATCGCGCCGAAAACCATGATCAAACCGTGCATGGTGGTGAGTTGGTTAAACAACTCAGGATTAACCAATTGCAAACCGGGCTGAAACAACTCAGCACGGATCAACAGTGCAAGTACGCCTCCAACCATCAACATGGTAAAACTAAACAACAAATACATGGTACCAATGTCTTTGTGGTTTGTTGCATAAACCCAGCGACGCCATCCTGTAGGCGCACCGTGGTCATGATGATCGTCATGTGCATCGTGGGAGTGAGAGGGGTGATCTAGTACTGCGCTCATAGGGGTTACTTTCTCAAAACTTATCTAAATCAATAATTACTTGCGGGCTGCCAAAACTTCAGCAGGCTGCACTATTTGACCAGTCTTGTTCGACCAGTTGTTTTTGGTATAGGTAATGACAGATGCCAAATCAGTGTCACTCAATTGCTTCCAAGCGGGCATCGCACCGTTATTTTGACCGTTCAACAAAACCATGATTTCCTTGGTTTTGTCTGCATCGAGCACAACGGCAGCTCCATCAAGGGCTTTAATTGGACCCGCGCCTTTGCCATTTGCCTGATGGCAAGCTGCGCAATTGGCCGCATAAACTTTTTCACCACGTTTCGTGATGTCATCCAAAGTCCAAACTTTTGTTGGATCGTCGGCTTTGGCTGCTAATTTCTTTTGCTCTGTGCCGACCCATTTGCTGTAATCTTCAGCGGATACGACTTTGACGTGAATCGGCATATAGGCATGTTCTTTACCGCAAAGCTCAGCGCATTGACCGTAGTAATCACCAACCTTTTCTGCACGAAACCATGTGTCGCGTACAAAACCAGGAATAGCATCTTGTTTGATACCAAATGCTGGCACCATGAAGGCATGAATCACATCATTGGCAGTGGTGATGATTCGAACTTTTTTATTGACTGGCACAACCAATGGGTTGTCAACCTTTAACAAGTAGTTATCAACGATTTGACCGCTTTTAGGGCCACCGTTAGATGACATTTCACGGTGCGTGGCATCCAAGGTAGATACAAAACCTATTCCTTCACCCTCGCCTTTGAGGTAGTCGTAGCCCCATTTCCACTGCATACCTGTAGCCTTGATGGTCAGGTCTGCATTGGTAGTGTCTTTCATAGCCACCACGATCTTAGTAGCCGGTAAAGCCATCAAAATCACAATAATGAAAGGCACGATCGTCCAAATAATTTCAACGGTCACTGACTCGTGAAAATTAGCCGCTTTATGGCCTTTAGATTTGCGGTGCTTCCAGATCGAATAAAACATCACGCCAAAAACAGCCAAGAAAATCACCGTACAGATGATCATCATGTACCAATGTAGCCAACTTTGCTCTTGAGCAATTTTGGTGACGCCAATAGGCAAATTAAGCTGATTAACACCTGGGCCTCCAGGCAAATCGTTAACCGCATGCGCTGCTGATGCCGCTAAAGCGCCACCGAAAACACTTGCTTTTAGCAATAAATTGTTCAATTTGTTATAAATTAATGTATTCGACATGTTCGCCACTTTTTCACTTCTCTATCACTTACCGTATTTTCAAAAAACACGTATGCCAATGAATTTACATACCCAGGATGGACAAACCCATACCAAGATGTGTTTGCCACTAAACTCCTTATTGTATTCGCCTTGGGCTTACCAATCTTTACATGCCACGTAATTCCCGACTTTTCTGACCACAAACGACATTCTTTTTGAGACACATCGTGAAAATACTTCATGGATTACCTAATAAATCACTCGTAAACGCTGGATTTACGAGCTGTGCACTAACGATTGGCAACTTTGATGGCGTGCACCGTGGTCACCAAGCCATGCTGGCATTGCTTAAAAATGAGGCACAACATCGCCATATTCCGAGCTGTGTGATGACTTTTGAGCCACATCCACGCGATTACTTTGCCAAAGTAGCTCAAAAATCTGAATTAGCGCCAGCCCGTATCGCCACCTTACGCGACAAACTGACAGAGCTAGATCGTTGCGGCATCGATCATTGCGTCGTTTTGCCCTTCAACGCCAAGTTTGCATCTCAATCACCCCAAAACTTTATTCAAGACGTGCTGGTGTCTAGTCTAGGTGCGAAATACGTCCTAGTTGGTGATGATTTTCGGTTTGGCTCCAAGCGCGCAGGTGATTACGCCATGCTCGACGCGGCTGGCGAACAACTAGGATTTGAAGTTGCCCGCATGAACAGTTACGAAGTTCATGGACTGCGTGTGTCCAGCTCGGCGGTACGTGAAGCCTTAAACCAAGGGCGGATGGAAGATGTTGCCAAGCTTTTAGGCCGCCCCTACAGCATCAGCGGGCATGTGGTGCATGGTCGCAAACTGGGGCGTGAGTTAGTTTGCCCAACCCTCAATCTACGCTTTTCCCACTGGAAACCCGCCGCCAGTGGCATTTTTGCTGTCCGTGTCTTTGGCTTGGCAGATCAGGCGCTTGAGGGCGTTGCAAATTTGGGGATTCGCCCCTCCTTAGACCCCAACGACGTCAACGGTGGTCGTGTTTTACTGGAAACCCATTGCCTAGATTGGCCGGCTCAATTCGGCACAGAGGGCGGTTACGGTAAAATCATTCGTGTGGAACTACTGCATAAATTACATGACGAGTTAAAGTACGACGGTCTGGAAGCCTTGAAAATAGGCATTGCCAATGACTGCCACGATGCTCGCACTTACTTCAAAGCGCTTTCAGCTACACCGATTTCGCGAATTTGATAGGGTCAAGGCGAACCGTCTTGACCCCTCACAACCCATTCGCAGCCTTGTTCACATGGTTCAGCAAGGCAAACCCTTTATTTTGGCAATCGCAAAGCATGCCAATCAGCTTAAAACCTCACTATGACCGACAAAACTAACGCCGACTACCGCAGCACCCTCAACCTGCCAGATACCCCCTTCCCCATGCGTGGCGACCTGCCCAAGCGTGAGCCGGGCTGGGTGCAATCTTGGGAAGACAAAGGCATTTACAAAAAACTACGCGATGTGCGGGCTGGCAAACCGAAATTTGTACTACACGATGGCCCACCCTACGCCAATGGACAAATCCATATTGGCCACGCGGTTAACAAGGTGCTGAAAGACATGATTGTTAAAGCCCGACAACTTGAGGGTTTGGATGCGATTTACGTGCCAGGTTGGGATTGCCACGGTTTGCCCATTGAAAACGCCATCGAAAAACTCTATGGTCGCAACCTACCACGAGACGAAGTGCAAACCAAAAGCCGCGCTTTTGCCACCGAACAGATCGCTGGCCAAATGGTTGATTTCAAACGCCTAGGCGTGTTGGGCGAGTGGGACAACCCGTATCGAACCATGGATTTTGCCAATGAGGCGAACGAAATTCGTGCGCTCAAACGCATTATGGAACGCGGCTTTGTTTACCGCGGCCTGAAGCCTGTGTACTGGTGTTTTGACTGTGGCAGCTCATTAGCAGAGTTTGAGATTGAATACGCCGACAAAAAATCGCAGACTTTGGATGTGGCTTTCCAGTGCGCCGAGCCTCAGAAATTGGCAATTGCTTTTGGTTTGGATAAACTCAACAAAGACGCTTTTGCCGTGATCTGGACCACCACCGCATGGACGATTCCCGCCAACCAGGCGCTGAACCTGAACCCAGAGCTGGAATACGCCCTGGTGGACACCGAGCGCGGTTTGCTGGTGTTGGCGGCTGTGTTGGTTGAAAAGTGCCTAGCACGTTACAAGCTTGAAGGCACAGTTTTGGCGACGACTTTGGGTAAAAACTTGGCTTTGATGAAGTTCAAGCATCCGCTTTACAACGTAGATATTGGCTACAAACGCTTCAGCCCCATATTTTTGGCCGATTACGCCACGGCGGATGACGGCACCGGCTTGGTCCACTCTTCCCCCGCTTACGGCGTGGAAGACTTTAACAGCTGCATTGCCAACGGCATCACCACCGATGACATCTTGAACCCCGTGCAAGGCAATGGCCGCTATGTGGACGAGCTACCCTTGTTTGGCGGCTTGAACATCTGGAAAGCCTGCCCGGTCGTCATTGAGGCGCTGCAAAACGCCAACCGCTTGCTGGCGACCGAGAATATCACGCACAGCTACCCCCATTGCTGGCGCCATAAAACACCGGTGATCTACCGCGCGGCGGCCCAGTGGTTTATCCGCATGGATGAGGCTACATTAGCCACAGCCGGCGTATTTACGACCGATGCTGCTACAAAATCTTTGCGTCAACTGGCACTCCATGCCATTGAAGAAACCCAGTTTTACCCCGAAAGTGGTCAAGCGCGCCTGCGCGCCATGATCGCTGGTCGGCCGGACTGGTGCATCAGCCGCCAGCGTAACTGGGGCGTGCCGTTGCCGTTTTTCATCCACATTGCTACCGGTGAACTACACCCGCGCACCATGGAGCTGATGGACTTGGCAGCCAGCATGGTGGAAAACGGCGGCGTTGAAGCCTGGAGCAAGGCGACGATGGAGAGTTTGATTGGCGCGGACGCCGTCAACTACACAAAGAGCACCGACATATTGGACGTGTGGTTTGACTCGGGCACCACGCATTACCACGTACTGCAAAAGAGCCATGAAACGCAATCCACGTGGCCGGCCGACCTGTACCTTGAAGGCCACGACCAGCACCGTGGATGGTTCCACAGCTCGTTGCTCACCGCCTGTGCGATGTACGACCATGCACCTTACAAAGGCTTGCTGACGCATGGCTTCACAGTGGACGGCAAAGGCCGCAAGATGAGCAAGAGCGAAGGCAATGTGGTTGCGCCGCAAGCCGTGAGCGACAAGATGGGCGCGGAGATCATCCGTCTGTGGTGCGCTGCGACCGACTATTCAGGCGACCTGAGCATTGACGACAAGATTTTGGCGCGTGTGGTGGATATCTACCGCCGCATCCGCAACACCTTGAAGTTTTTACTGGCCAACACCAGCGACTTTGATCCTGCGGTGGACGCTGTACCATTGGGCGAGATGCTGGAAATCGACCGCTACGCCATGAGCCGCTTTGCGCAGCTGCAGGCCGAGGTTTTGGCGCACTACCAAGTGTATGAATTTCACCCCGTCGTCGGCAAACTGCAGGTCTATTGCAGCGATGACCTGGGCTCGTTTTACCTCGATATTTTGAAAGACCGCCTCTACACCACTGCGCCCAAGTCCAAGGCCAGACGCAGTGCGCAAACGGCTTTGCACCAGATCAGCCAAGCGCTGTTGCGCTTGATGGCACCGTTTTTAAGCTTCACAGCAGAAGAAGCGTGGCAAGTTGTTGGCAACTCGGAATCTATCTTCATGGAAACCTATGCCAAGTTTGATGCGCCTGACGAGGCATTGTTGACCAAGTGGAGTCGCATCCGTGAGATTCGGGATATGGCCAACAAAGAGATTGAAACGTTGCGGGCTGCAGGTACGGTCGGCTCATCTTTACAAACCAACCTCACTCTAGAAATGGGTGCGGAAGACTATGCGTTACTCAGCACTTTGGGCGCAGATTTAAAATTTATATTTATTACATCTGCTATTAAACTAATAGCTACTGATGCAATAAATACGTCGGCTACAGTCTCAAATGATACTAAATGTGAACGTTGCTGGCATTACAGCCCCGACGTGGGCAGTGATGCGGCGCATCCGACCATTTGTGGTCGTTGTAGCAGCAATTTATATGGCTCAGGTGAAATAAGGACGGTGGCTTAAATGACGAAATCTAAATCAGGTAATTTGTGGCTATGGCTGGGCTTAGCGCTCATCATTCTGTTGGCAGACCAATTCACAAAAACACTCGTTGTGGGTTACTACCAGCTCGGGGACAGCACACGGTTAACCAGCTTCTTCAACTTGGTACGTGCGCACAATACAGGTGCAGCCTTCTCATTTTTAGCAGGAGCGGGCGGTTGGCAACGCTGGTTTTTTACGACGATTGGTATCGTCGCTGCTATAGTGATTACTTGGCTACTGCGAGCGCATTCGGGTCAAAAGCTGTTTGCTTTTGCTTTAGCCTGCATTTTGGGTGGCGCCATCGGCAACGTGATTGACCGGGTGATGTACGGCTACGTGGTGGATTTTTTAGATTTTTACTACGGCAGTTGGCATTTTCCAGCGTTTAACGTGGCCGACAGCGCCATCAGCTTAGGTGCTGCCTGTTTGATTTGGGACGAACTGAGACGTGTGAAGAAGAGTTAGCAAACACGGTTCGTCGATGCCAGTCAGTTTTTACGCTTCATACTGCGCTGGCGTTTATGTACAGGCCAAAGCCAAACGATTTGCACCGCTGCATAGCCTAAACCACCAAGTAATAAACCCAATATAGGCAAACCAACGACCAACGGCCAGCCTAAACTTTTCAGCCAGATAGACATCGCATGATACCAATCGGTAGAGCCAAAATTTGCATTGGTAATGCTGGAAAGAGGCGGTAAAACTACTTCGCCAGGTAAGATAAATGCGCCAATATTAAATGCTGCAATATATAGCGGCACAATAGTCAGAGGATTACTAACGAGAGTAGCGCCAAAAGAAGCAATGATGTTGCCGCGCCAAAGAACGCACGCGGCTAACGCCCCTAACATTTGTAATGGCCCCGGGATCAAGCTGCAAAACAAGCCAAATGCCAACCCTCTAGCAAGCGGCTCTCGAACAAAGCTAAAAATATTATGTTTGTCTGCCCAAGGCTTGATTCTTATAAGCAAAGGGCCGTTCATCATCGCTAGCACACGAGGCTCTAAAGTGTGAAACCATTGCCTCAAACGGCTACTTTTCTTTGTCATGCGATGCGTTGACCAGTAATCTTGTGTTTATATAAATCCTAAGATTTACCGATTTTCGGTTTGCCTGTGCTGAACACGGATGCAAACATGGAGATAGCAATGATGCTTGCCGTAACCGCGAGAGCAAATCCAATCGGAATTTTGTAAAAGTCAATGATCAACATTTTAGTGCCAATAAACACCAAAACCAGCGCCAAGCCATACGCAAGTAGATGGAAACGGTCTGCCAAATCAGCCAATAAAAAATAGAGTGCGCGCAATCCTAGGATAGCAAAAATATTGGCAGTCAGCACAATAAATGGGTCTTGTGTGATTGCAAAAATGGCAGGAATACTGTCTACTGCAAAAATAATATCAGTCACTGCAATCATAATCAGCACTACAAATAAAGGGGTGTAGTGCTTAACATTGTTAATAACTGTGGTGAGCTTTTCTCCATCAAACTCATTTGTTAATTTGATACGTTTACGCAAAAAAGACAATACAGGGTTTTTAGATATATCTACTTCTGACCCAGCTGCGAACCACATTTTGATTCCAGTAATAACCAAAAATGCACCAAACACATAGAGCAACCAGTGAAAAGTTGCCAATAGCCAAGCGCCCGCCAAAATCAATATGGCGCGTAAAACAATGGCGCCGATAATACCAATGATCAGTGCACGCTTTTGATGTTCAAGCGGCACTGCAAAGTAGCTAAATATCATCAAAAAAACAAAAACATTGTCTACAGATAAGCTTTTCTCTACCAAATAGCCGGTGAGGAACTGCATGGTGACTGTATTTGCCTGTTCTCGCCCCTGGTCTCCGTCCAGATACCACCATAGTAGTCCTGCAAAGATAAACGACAGTCCGAACCACAGGGCACTCCACACAGCAGCTTCTTTGATCGTTACTTTGTGTGCTCCTTGCTTTTCCATGACCAAAAGGTCAACCGCAATAGCCACAATCACAAAAGCGGCAAAACCCAACCACATCCACCACGTACCAATACTTTGCATATTATCTTTCTAGCGCAAAGCCTATCAGTCTAGTCAGATATTTGAATTGTAAAAACCAGATTAAAGCGGATGATTACTTCGTAAAAACAGAAGTATTAACATGCGTTTCACAATTTTTAAACCATACAGTAAAAAGTGATGCCCCTGTGCTTAATAAACGCCTCATGGATTGATGCAAACTTAGCGGGCAAGATTGCTCGGTTACTAGAGCGTCAAAATCGTGCAACCCGTGGTTTTGCGGGCTTCTAAATCACAGTGCGCTTGCTGCACATCGGCCAACGGGTAACGTTGGTCGATGCGTATTTTCACAGCGCCGCTCATCACGACGGCAAACAGCTCATTCGCCATCGCTTGCGTAGCTTCACGGGTGGCGATGTGGGTGAACAGGGTTTGGCGCGTCACATAAATCGATCCTTTGGCGCCCAATGAACCCGGTGCAAACGGCGGCACAACACCCGAGGCGTTGCCAAAGCTGGCCATCAGTCCGAATGGCAACAAGCAATCTAGCGATTTATCCCAAGTGTCTTTGCCCACTGAGTCGTAAACAACTTTGACGCCAGGCTTCAAGCCTTTTTTCGCATTTTCAGTAGCGGTGATTTCTTTGACCCTTGCTGCAAAATCTACTGTGTTGTAGTTGATGGTGAATGCAGCGCCGTGTTCTTTGGCCAAAGCACATTTGGCATCTGAGCCGGCTGTGCCAATCAGTTGTAAACCTAATGACTTCGCCCATTGGCAAGCGATCAAACCCACGCCACCGGCGGCAGCGTGAAACAGCACAAAATCACCAGCTTGCAAGCCACCTTGTGGCAAAGTGCGGCGCAACAAATACTGCGCGGTCAAACCTTTGAGCATCATGGCAGCGCCAGTTTCGAAACTGATGGCATCTGGCAACTTGCAAACGCACATAGCGGGCATGACGCGGCGCTCGCTGTAGCTGCCTGGTGGGTTGGCGGCATAAGCGGCGCGGTCGCCGACCTTGAGGTGGGTCACACCCTCGCCCACGGCTTCGACGATTCCAGCACCTTCCATACCCAAACTCAACGGCATGGGCAAAGCATAAACGCCGCTACGCTGATACACATCGATAAAGTTCAAGCCAATGGCATGGTGTTTGATGCGAATTTGGCCTGGGCCGGGTTCACCAACTTCAAGTTCGACGAGTTTGAGTACTTCTGGACCGCCGTTTTTGTCGATTTGAACTGTTTTGGAAAGGATAGTGCTCATGGTTTTGTCTCCCGAAATTAATAAAAATAAGGCTAAAAACTAAAATTCTAAAAATTAATAAGTGCCCGAATATGCACCACCATCCGTCAAAATATTTTGACCCGTGATATAGCTGGCCTGCTGGCTGCACAAAAATGCACAAGCCGCACCAAATTCAGCTGGGTTGCCAAAACGCTTGGCAGGAATGGTTTTGCGGCGCGCTTCACGTACATCTTCCAAGCTCTGCCCCGTTTTTGCGGCCTGGCCTTGAAGGGTAGTTTTGATGCGGTCGGTGTCAAACGTTCCCGGTAGCAAGTTGTTGATGGTGACGTTATTAGCCACCAAATTGCTATTTCGGGCAATGCCTGCGACAAAACCAGTCAAACCGCTACGAGCGCCGTTGCTCAACCCCAAAATCTCAATAGGTGCTTTAACCGAGCTGGAAGTGATGTTCACCACGCGGCCAAAACCACGCGCTGCCATGCCGTCGATGGTGGCTTTGATCAGCTCAATCGGCGTCAACATATTGGCGTCCACCGCTTTGAGCCAGTCTTCGCGCTCCCAATTGCGAAAGTCGCCTGGCGGTGGGCCGCCTGCGTTGGTAACCACGATGTCAAAGTCTTTACCCGGCCCGCCATCGACTGAAAACGCTGCGGCGCGACCCGCTTCGGAGGTGATATCTGCGGCAACAAACAGAACTTTGGGCTGATTTGGTGAATTTTTACCCTCAAATTGGGGGCCAACCGGCGTTTTTATTGCCTTAGTAGCTATTAAATCAATAGCGGATTGTTGTAACACTGCTAAGCCACGAGCAACCAGTACGACGTTAACACCCTCTGCGTACAAAGCCTGAGCACAACCCAAACCCAAGCCTTTGCTAGCGCCACACACCAACGCCCATTTGCCTGCAATTCCTAAATCCATTCTTTTATCTCCTCAGACAATCATTGCTATTAAAGTTTATTCTTCGAATAGAAGGCATGCTTACGGTAATGCCCACCGTGATTGTGCCTGAAATCACCACTCATTCAACGGCAATGGGTCGGTTGCGCGACACCAGATACACGCCCCCCAGCACCAGCACCGTGCCCGCAATGATCCATGCATTCAATGGCTCCCCCAAGATAAACACCCCCATCAATATCGTCGACAATGGGCCAATCATGCCGGTTTGCGCGGTCAAGGGCGCACCAACACGCTCGATCGCCATCATCACTGCCAGCACTGGCACAGCAGTGCAAAGGGTAGCATTGAGGATGGACAGCCAAATCACCTGTGGCGCAACGGCCATTGCACCGATGGGACGCAAAATCAAAAACTGAGCAATGCACAGCAAACATGCCACCGTGGTCGCTAAGCCTACCAAGCGCATAGAGCCCAGCTTTTTCACCATTTCACCGCTGTAGCTGAGGTAAATCGCGTAGCTCACAGCACTACCAAAAACCAGTACCGCGCCCAGAGCAGTATCTGAATTATTAATCGTTTGAATGTTAATTTCATGCCCAAAAACCAGCAAAATCCCAGCGTAACTCAGCGCCATCGCCCAGATTTGCAGGGATGACATGCGTTTTTGGTATAAAAACCAGCCCAAAAGCAGCACCAAGGTGGGGTTGAGGTACAAAATCAGCCGCTCTAAAGCCGCGCTGATGTAGGCCAAGCCTGCAAAATCCAAGTAACTGGCCAAGTAATAGCCCGTAAAACCCAGCCCAAGTACGCCTAGCCAATCGTTGCGCGTCAAAGCTTCTTTACCGCGGCTAGCCCACCACGCCATCACCGCAAAAATGGGTAGTGCGAAGAGCATGCGGTACATGATCAAGGTCACTGCATCGACACCATAGCGGTAAGCCAGCTTGATGATGATGGCTTTGCCACTGAAAGCGATGGAGCCCACAATGGCGAGTATCAAGCCAGTTGCGAAACGTTTTGACTGTATTTCTTGCATTATTGTTTGTTGTAATGAGTCATTTTGCTATGTATTTTATAGCTTGTTAGGCAACAGATACGCCGGCTATGTGCCATTTTATACTTAAAAAACACTACAACTAGCCCAAATGACTATGCCGCTGCGGCTTTTGCTCGGTTTGCATATTAGCCAAGCCTTGCAGAATACCGCAGTCTTGCTGCGATTGGTCGGCTTGGCAGCGCTGGCGCAAGGCGGTGAGCTGTTGTTTGAGCTGCGCCAGCTCGGTAATGCGTTCGTCCACATGGGCAATGTGCTGGTCAAACACCTCGTTGATACCGCCGCAGCCGTCTTGTGGCCTGTCGGTCAGCGCTAATAAAGCGTGAATTTCCTCGTGGCTCATGTCCAGATTGCGGCAATTGCGAATAAAACGCAGACGTTCCACATGCGCAGCGCCATAAACCCGAAAATTGCCTTCCGAGCGCGCGGTTATTGGCAGCAAGGCTTCCTTTTCGTAATAACGAATGGTTTCCACGCTGCAATGCGCCATTTTTGCCAATTCACCGATTTTCATGGGGTTACTCCTCAATAGACTTGACTCTATAGTAACTTCAGGTTGTCTAATACCTTAGAACATATAGAAGTAACCACATTTATGGCCAAGTTAGACAAGCATTCAGACCAGTCTGGTCATGACGAGCACGCAGGACACAATCATGGGCACAACCTTGTAAATGGCGAAACGTGCGCTGCGCCAGTCATTCCACCCTTGCTCAAAACGCCTGAAGAGCTAGCTGCCACCATACAGACAGCGCAAGGCATGCAAACACCGATTCGCATCATGCAAATGGATTGCCCGACAGAGGAAGGGCTGCTGCGCTCTAAGCTGGGCGATATGGCAGGCGTGGCGGGCATGGAATTTAACCTGATGAAGCGTGTGCTGACGGTGACACATGAACCCCAAGCCATTGACGCCATTTTGGACGCGGTGCGTTCACTGGGCTTTACACTCGAGGTGGCCAAGGGTGATGAACCATTGGAGGATCACGCCCCAGAGCCCGATAAGCCTTGGTGGCCTTTGGCGTTGGCAGGTTTGGCTGCTTTTGGTTCAGAGGCCGTGAGTTGGGCTGCGCCGGTGACGACCGAATTGGCAACCTGGTCAACCTGGTCAACCTGGTTGTCTGCTGCCTTAGCTTTGGCTGCGGTGCTATTGAGCGGGCTGACCACCTATAAAAAAGGTTGGGTCGCTATCCGCAACGGCAATCTCAACATCAACGCCTTGATGAGTATTGCGGTGACAGGTGCTATTTTTATCGGTCAATGGCCTGAAGCGGCGATGGTGATGGTGCTCTTCACATTGGCTGAGTTGATTGAAGCCAAATCGCTAGACCGCGCGCGCAATGCCATTAAAGGGCTGATGCAGCTCACGCCTGAGCGTGCCACCGTGTTGCAAAGCGATGGCTCGTGGCTGGAAGTGGCTGCCAAGTCGGTGCCAGTGGATGCGCGGGTGCGTATCAAACCGGGGGAGCGTATCGCGCTGGATGGCAAAATCGTCAGCGGCAAATCAGCCATCAACCAAGCGCCCATCACGGGTGAAAGCTTGCCGATTGAAAAAGCGGAAGGCGATCTTGTTTTTGCGGGCACGATCAACGAATCCGGCTCGTTTGAATATTTGGTCACCGCTGCCGCTGGCGACAGCACCTTGGCGCGCATCATCCACGCGGTCGAAGAAGCGCAAGGCGCACGTGCGCCTACACAGCGTTTTGTGGACCAATTTGCGCGAGTCTATACGCCAGTTATCTTTGCCATTGCGCTGGCCATTGCGATCTTCCCGCCTTTGCTGATGGGCGCAGATTGGTTCACCTGGGTTTACAAGGCACTGGTGCTGCTGGTCATCGCCTGCCCGTGTGCGCTGGTGATTTCCACCCCAGTCACCATCGTCAGCGGTTTGGCAGCAGCGGCCAGACAAGGCATCTTGATCAAAGGTGGCGTCTATTTGGAAGAGGGGCGCAAGCTGGCATGGATCGCCTTGGATAAAACGGGCACCATCACCCACGGTAAACCTGTGCAAACGGATTTTGAGGTGCTGAGCAACGCATCAGCAGCAGATATTCGTGTTCTGGCTGCCAGCTTGGCAGGTCGCACTGACCACCCCATTTCACGCGCTGTGACGGACGCAGCCAAGCGTGATGGCATCGCGCTCAAACCTGTAGGCGACTTTGAAGCTCTGGCTGGGCGGGGCACCAAAGGTGTGATCGACGGCAAGCTCTACCACTTGGGCAACCACCGCGTGGTGC
>JANMTB010000175.1:0-1750 GCA_031390045.1 Polaromonas sp. | reverse complement strand
GGCCACCAAGCGTCGATATTGATGCGCATGTGGGCTTTGCCACCTACTTGGTCGTTCAAATGGAATTTCACCGCGCCGCAACAGCCGGCTTTAGGGGCAGTCAGTGTTTGAATACCCGCCGCGTCCAGCACACGGCGGGTGGCGGCGTTGATGTTGGGCGACATGGACGGCTGCACGCAGCCCTCTAGAATCAGCACTTTACGGGTATGGGATTGGGTAGGAATAGCGCCAAAAGATTGTTTCGCAGGGACTTTGTTTTTGAGTGATGCGGGCAAAAGCGGTCTAGCCAGTTGACCCAAAGCCATCGCAGGTGCGAACAACGGTGATGGCAAGCCCTCTTTTAACGCCCAGCGCATGGCTTTTTCTGACGCAGGTCGAGGCACCTTGGCATCGACAATTTTACGACCAATATCGACCAAATGGCCGTAATCGACACCGCTGGGGCAGGTGGTTTCGCAGTTGCGACAAGTCAGGCAGCGGTCTAGGTGCAGCTGGGTTTCGCGGGTGGGTTGCATGCCTTCCAGCACCTGCTTCATCAAGTAAATGCGGCCACGCGGGCCGTCTAGCTCGTTACCCAAGAGCTGGTAAGTTGGGCAAGTAGCCGTACAAAAACCGCAATGCACGCACTTGCGCAAAATGGCTTCTGCAGCGTTGCCGTCGGGCGTGTTTTTGAATTCTGGGGCGAGGTTGGTTTGCATGTTTGTTGTCTTTTTGATGGGATTACATATCAGCAAACATGCGGCCACGGTTGAAAATACCGGCGGGGTCGAATTGGCGCTTCAAATCGCGTTGAATTCGGTCTAACGGTGCTTTTAAAGGGTTAAATATGACCCTATTTTCTATTTTAGCCGGCGTATTTATTGCCTGAGCAGCTATAAATAAAATAGCATTTCCTCCCATTGCATTTACCTTGCTGCGAATGGTTGCTACCTCGCTGTAAGGCAACTTCACCCAACGCTGTGCGCCGTGCCATTCGACCAGGGTTTCGCCTAGCTGCAAATCGGGCGTGGCGTCTGGGACGCTTAGCCGCCACAGGCATTCATCATCTTGCAGCTTGAAAAAATCCATGTTTTGATTGCGTAAAGCTTGCCAATCGGCGGCAACTGTATCGTTACCAGAAGCTTGATTCTGCAATGTGCCGCCCATTTTTTTGACAGCTGCATCAACAGCAGCCACCGCGCCGCGCAAACGCACGTAAAGTGTGCCGGCACCTGATTCTTGAATCCAACAACTCGCATTCAATGGCAAAGGCTGCGCTCCCCAAGCATTTAGCTTGTTAATCGCCTCAGTCTGTGAACATTCAAATTTCAACGTCGCTTCAGCTGGTGCAATAGGCAACACCTTAATGGAGACTTCGGTGATCAACCCCAGTGTGCCCATGGAGCCCGCCATCAAACGGCTGACGTCGTAGCCGGCCACATTTTTCATCACCGTGCCGCCAAAACGCAGCTCTTCGCCTTTACCGTTAACCATGTTGACGCCTAAGATGAAGTCTTTCACACCGCCGCTGCTGGCGCGGCTAGGGCCACTCAAGCCAGCTGCCACCATGCCGCCCACGGTGGTTTGTGTTCTAACAAATTTGGGCAATAACTCTATAGGTTCGGATGCTGTGCCCCATATTTTCTCGTAATGTGGTGGTTCGAAGGGTAAACATTGGTTCTTTTCAGCCAAGGCTGCTTCAAGCTCTGCCAAAGGTGTGCCTGCTTTCACAGTAACGACCAATTCGCTGGGCTCGTAGCTGGTGATGCCG
>JANMTB010000172.1:0-13934 GCA_031390045.1 Polaromonas sp. | reverse complement strand
GGTGGCGCGCAGATTGGCTGGCAATGTGGTTTCGTCCACTGCAAAGCCGTGGTTTTGACTGGTGATGCTGACTTTGCCAGTATCTAAATCTTTCACCGGGTGGTTCGCACCGTGGTGGCCGAACTTCATTTTGAAGGTTTTGGCACCGCTGGCCAAAGCCATGATTTGGTGTCCCAGGCAAATACCGAAGGTCGGAATGCCGGTTTCGATCAATTCTATAACTGCTGCAATGGCGTAGTCGCACGGCTCTGGGTCGCCCGGGCCGTTGGACAGGAAAATGCCGTTGGGGTTGAGTTTCAGCACATCGGCCGCGCTGGTTTGCGCAGGCACGACGGTGACGCGGCAACCGCGCTGCGCCAACATACGCAATATGTTGTACTTGACGCCGAAGTCGTAGGCTACGACGTGGAATTTCGCATCTGCAGGCACTTGCTCGCTGTAACCGGCCTTACCGTCCAAAGTCGCGTTATGCAACTGCCACTCGGTTTGCGTCCAAGCGTAAGTTTTGGTGGTGGAGACGACTTTGGCTAAATCCAAACCTGCCATGTCAGGCGCAGCTTTTGCCAAGGCAATCGCTTTGTCGATCAATGCGGGCGTAACCACTTCACCCTCAGCCAGTGCCAAAATACAGCCGTTTTGCGCACCAAGGGTTCGCAAATGGCGGGTCAGCTGGCGGGTGTCAATGTCGGCTATCGCAATCGTTTTCTCTTTGACCAAATACTCAGTTAAGCTCATGGTGGAGCGGAAATTGGAAGCGATCAAAGGCAAATCTTTGATGATCAAACCCGCCGCGTGAACCTTGGCGGCTTCAACATCTTGCTCGCTGATGCCGTAATTGCCAATGTGCGGATATGTCAGTGTGACGATTTGCTGGCAGTAGCTGGGGTCGGTC
Organism: Polaromonas sp.; assembly: GCA_031390045.1. GTDB lineage: Bacteria > Pseudomonadota > Gammaproteobacteria > Burkholderiales > Burkholderiaceae_C > Aalborgiella. The sequence goes on along the minus strand of JANMTB010000172.1, from coordinate 13,042 downwards.
AGGATTTCTTGGTAACCGGTCATGGAAGTGTTGAAAACAACTTCGCCAACGGTATAAGGTACGTCTTTAGACGCTACGCCAATGGAAGATCCGATAAAGACGGTACCATCTGCAAGTGCCAGAATGGCTAGGGGGAAACGTGGCTTTAACGACGTCAGAACTGTTGACTGAAGCACTGGGTTCTCCGAATATAAAACGGGTACGCCCAAGCTGGCTTTAAAAATGACTCTTTTGGAGCCAATTTCGAGCTGCTATGTCAGGGTTAAGCTATTTGATGCGCTAGGCGTACGTGGGGTAGACAGGAAGCCTCTAATTATAGCTGAGCTTCAGGGGGAAACCCTTGGCTAGTTAGAGCAAAATTCGTTTGAAATTACCCAAAAACTGAAATTTCTCAACTAACCGAACTCGCATGCAAGCAAATCGCAGCTGCCGCTGCAACATTCAGCGACTCTTCGCCGCCAGGCTGCCCAATGCGCACCGAAACTGCAGCCTGTTCTAGCAATTCCGCCCGAACCCCCTGCCCTTCATGCCCCATGACCCACGCGCAAGGGTGCGGTAACTGCTTGTTTTGCATCAATTTTTGCAAAAAATCGCCCTGATGAGAGCTGGTGACGACCAGCGGAATAGTCAAAACCGACAAGTCATCCAAACTCGCGCTTTCGACCAATTGCAGGCCAAAATGCGCCCCCATGCCGGCGCGCAGCACTTTGGGACTCCACAGCGCGGCAGTTCCAGCTAGCGCAATAACTTGTTTGAAACCAAACGCCGCCGCGCTGCGCAGGATGGAGCCAACGTTGCCGGCATCTTGTACGCGATCCAAAATGACGGTGGCAACATTCGGGATGATTTGTACTGCGCCTGGCAAATCAACGACAAAACCCATCTTTGCGGGGGACTCTAAGCTGCTGATGTCTTGCCATAGTTTGTCAGAAATAATAACAATTTTTACTATATTTTTAATAGCATCTGAGGCAATAAATACGCCGGCTATTGGCATAAATGACTCTGAAATTGCCATGATTGATGGTTTTATGCCTCTTAACAGCGCTGCACTGCATAAATGATCGCCCTCAAGCCATACACGGCCTGTTTTGCGATACGCCGTGGGCTCTGAACTGAGCTTGCGGAGCTCTTTCAGGAGCGGGTTATCGCGCGAGGTGATGTGGACGGTTTCGGGCGAGGTCATGTTTGATACTACTTTTTCAACTTATTCAGGACGGCCGTCACTGGCGCAAAAGTACGGCGGTGCTCTGGGCAAGCGCCAAATTCGTTCAGTGCGGCCACGTGTTGCGCTGTGCCGTAGCCTTTGTGTTGATCGAAACCATATTGTGGGAACTTGTCGTGCAACTCAGCACACCAGCGATCACGGGTGACTTTGGCCAAAATAGAGGCAGCTGATATCGCTTGCACTTTGCTGTCGCCCTTCACAATCGCCTCTGCCAGCATGTCTAATTTGGGAATTCGATTGCCGTCGACCAGCACTTTGACGGGTTTCAGGCGCAAGCCTTCGACCGCGCGACGCATGGCCAGCATGGTGGCTTGCAAGATGTTGAGTTCGTCAATTTCAGCGACGCTGGCTTCGGCGACTGAGCAGCACAGCGCTTTGGCGCGGATTTCGTCGTAGAGTTTTTCACGGCGGGCAGCTGTCAGTGTTTTGGAATCTGCCAAGCCTTTGATGGGGAGCAAATCATCCAAAATCACAGCGGCGGCGACAACTGGGCCTGCCAAGGGACCACGCCCCGCTTCGTCAACGCCTGCCATTAAACCTGGGGCGTCCCAAGACAAAGCGACTTGTTCTGCCTTCAAAAGACGCTCAGGAATACTTTTTGGGATTTTCCTAGGTTTTTTGACCGTTTTAACGGGTTTTGGCTGAGGCGCTAACTTAGGAATTAAGGACTTGGGCGATGGCATCGGCGGCTAATTCTGAGGTGTTTCTGAGCAATTGGGTGTGCAAGGTGGTGAATTGTCGCTCTAAATCAGCTACTTTTTCGGGCGCATCAAACCATGCCAAGGTGGCAGCGGCTAAGGCTTCTGGCGTGGCAGCGTCTTGAATCAACTCTGGCACAACAAATTTTCCGCTCAAAATATTCGGCAAACCGACCCAAGGTTGCAGTTTTTTGCGCTTCATGATTTCGTAGCTCAACCAGTTCAGCGCGTATCCAATCACCATGGGACGTTTGTACAAAGCGGCTTCTAAGGTGGCTGTGCCACTGGTGATCAAGGTCACATCGCAGGCTTCTAATGCGGTGTGAGATTGACCGGCGATGATTTTCACCTGATTTTCAACACCACATTCTTTGGCTATTTGCTGTAGCAAAGGCATGTGCTTAGGGATAGAAGGTACTATAAATTTCATAGCTGGATAGACAATAAATACGCCGGCTACAGCCTTAAAATATCGTGGTGCGAGGTGTTTTATCTCACTTAAACGGCTGCCTGGTAAAACCGCGACAACCTTGTCTTTTATGTCTAAACCCAGCAGTTTGCGTGCAGACGCTTTGTCAGGCTGCATCGGAATGACAGATGCCAGCGGGTGGCCAACAAAGGTGGCAGGAATACCGTGTTTGGCCAAAATTTCAGGCTCAAACGGGAAAACACAGAGCACGTGGTCGCAGCTTTTTTTGAGTTTTTCCACCCGCTCAGCCCGCCACGCCCAGATAGAGGGGCAGACGAAATGGACGGTTTTGATGCCTGTTTGGCGTAAGTCGGCTTCTAAATCAAGGTTGAAATCGGGTGCATCAACACCGATGAACACCTCAGGTGGATTGGCTAAAAGCTTGGTTTTGAGCTGGTTGCGAATGCCCAAAATCTCACGGTAATGCAACAATGCGTCCACATAGCCGAAAACAGACAATTTATCGCAAGGCCACCAAGCTTTGAAGCCGCGCTCCATCATACGCGCACCACCAATACCGCTGGCTTGCAAGTTAGGCCATTTTTGTTGCAAACCATCAAGCAGCAAACCCGCCAACAAATCACCGGAAGCTTCGCCAGCAACCAGTGAAAATTTCGGTGAATCAACTTTCACCGAGCCAATTACCTAGCTATGCCGCGCGTGCTTTGCGCTAAAAATTGGCTCATCAAGGCCACGTCAGCCGCTGCTTGCGGGATGCTTTGCGCGAGCTCGGCAATCTCGCTCGTGGCTTGCGCCAGTGTTTTCCCAGTGCGATAAAGCAGTTTGTGCATTTGCTTGACAGCAGAAATGCGCTCTTCGCTGAACTGACGACGCCGCAGACCCTCAATGTTGAAACCACGCACCGACAAAGGGTTACCGTCAGCCATCATGAACGGCGGAACATCTTGCGTAACGGCGCTGGAAAATCCGACCATGGCGTGTGCACCGATTTTGACGAATTGGTGGATGCCTGTGAGCCCGCCCACAATCACCCAATCAGCCAAATGCACGTGACCCGCCAAGGTTGAATTGTTGGCCAAAACCGTGTTGCTCCCTATTTGGCAGTCATGTGCGATATGCACATAAGCCATGATCCAGTTGTCATGTCCCACGCGGGTAACTTGCGCATCGCCGGGGCTGCCAATATTCAGCGTGCAAAACTCGCGGATAGTGTTGCGATCGCCAATATGCAGTTCGCAAGGCTCGCCAGCATATTTTTTGTCCTGTGGAATTGCACCAATCGAATTGAATTGGAAGATATGGTTGTCTTTGCCAATCGTGGTGCGACCTTCAATCACACAATGCGCGCCGACACGCGTGCCCGCACCGATAGAAACAAACGGTCCAACAATGCTGTAGGGGCCAATTTCAACGCTGCTGTCTAGCTGCGCCTTTACATCAACTAATGCCGTGCCGTGAATCAATCATCTTCCCCCAGCATACGAATCGTGCACATGATGGTGGCTTCGGTAACCACTTCGCCATCGACTGTGGCTTTGCCTTGAAATTTCCACATGCCAGAGCGAACGCGATCCACATGGACTTCTAACCAAAGTTGGTCGCCAGGAGCAACCGGTTTTTTGAAGCGCACGCCATCAATACCTGCAAAATAAAACATGGTTTTATCATCGGGCGTCACCCCCAAGGTGTCAAAACCGAGCAACGCAGCGGTTTGCGCCAAAGCTTCCACAATCAGCACACCCGGCATCACTGGGCGGTGCGGGAAGTGACCGACGAAATAGGGCTCGTTGATAGAAACGTTTTTGTAACCTTTGATGTATTTGCCTTTTTCAAGCTCGGTGATTCTGTCCACCAACACGAAGGGGTAGCGGTGTGGCAGTTGCTTGAGAATGCGGTAAATGTCCATCATGGTGATTTTTTCTTTCTTAATTGTTTCTATATTGTGCGATGAATATTTATCGATTCTTATAGGTCTTTGATATTTTTAGTCTTTTAGTTTTTTTTCAATCAACCGTAGTCTATCTCGCAAGCTGGACAGTTGCTTCAAGGCAGCAGCATTTTTAGCCCATGAAACACTGTCATCCAGAGGAAACAAGCCCGCGTAAGTGCCTGCTTTGTGAATGGAATGGGTCACCACAGAAGCGCCAGATATTTCGGTATGCGGTGCAATCGACAAGTGCCCAGCAATACTGACGCAGCCACCAATCATGCAATACGCGCCAATCTCGGTACTGCCAGCCACCGCTGTTGCCGCCGCAATAACAGTATGATGACCAATACGGACGCCGTGCCCGATTTGGATCAAATTATCAAGTTTCACACCGTCTTCAATCACCGTATCATGCAACGCGCCACGATCCACACAGGTGTTGGCACCGATTTCAACATCATTGCCAATCTTTACTGCGCCTAATTGCTCAATTTTCACCCAAGTTAATTCATTTTCAGATTTTTGAGGTGCAAATCCAAATCCATCGGCGCCTATGACAACGCCTGAATGCAGGATACAGTTTTCGCCAATAATGCAGTTCTCACCAACAGTGACGCGTGATTTAAGTACCGTGTTTGAAGCAATATGAGCATTTGCCTCAACAACACACAATGGGCCAATGACTGCAGTTTTGTCTACGACAGCCGTAGCGTCAACAACAGCACTAGGGTGTATTGAGCCAAGATTTTTTGGCGAATGCTGCTGCTTCCACAATTGCGTTAGCAGCGCAAAATAAACGTAGGGTTGGTCTGAAACGATGCTAGCGCCACGCTTTTTAGCTACTGCTTCTAAATGTGGACTAACGATGACACAGCCCGCTTGAGAATCTGCAAGCTCATGCTCGTATTTGGCATTACTTACGAAGCTGATCTGTGACGAGCTAGCCTGCTTAAGCGAAGCAAGACCCGTGATTTGAATATTGCCATCTCCGTAAAGATGCCCACCTAAAGCTTGGATGATTTGATGTAGATAAATGCCCACACGTGAACCAAATCCAAAGTAATTTGCAGCTTATTTAGTTGCGTTCAAGACTTTTAGCACCTTGTCGGTAATATCATGCTTAGGGTTGATATAGACAACTTCCTGCACCACCAAGTCATACTTTTCCGCTTCAGCGACTTGCTTAACGACTTTATTGGCTCGCTCTAATACCTGCTGCAACTCTTCGTTTTTACGAACATTCAAATCTTCTTGAAATTCGCGGCGCTTACGCTGGAAGTCACGATCTTGGTCACCGACTTGTTTTTGGCGCGTAGTGCGTTGTGCCTCAGACAATGTAGGCGCATCTTTTTCAAGCTTATCAGCGATAGCTTTTAGCTGGTTGCCCTGATCGTTCAACTCTTTTTCACGGCGCAAAAATTCTTGCTCAAGCTTAGCTTGCGCGGCTTTTGCAGAGTTAGCATCACGAAAAATGCGATCGGTATTGATGAACCCGATTTTGAATTCTTGCGCAGATACAGAGCTAGATGCACCTACGAGACCCAGTGCTAAAACCAAAAACCAACTATAACGAGATTGAACGAGAGAAGTATTCATTAGAAAGAAGTTCCGATTTGAAATTGCACTTTTTGTATTTTATCAGTTGACTGCGTACGCAATGGTTTTGCATAGGCAATGCGCAATGGCCCAATGGGTGAAATCCAGCTTAGACCAATACCTGTTGATGTCCGCAAGTCTTTGAAAGACACTGGATCGTTTTCGCCGTAAACACTACCAGCATCAAAGAAGGCATACAGCCTGAGAGATTTGTCATTGCCGGCGCCTGGAAACGGGGTAATAAACTCAGTGTTAAATGTTATTTTTTTAGGTCCGCCTAAAGGGATGTCAGTAACTGTATCTCTTGGGCCAATCGAAGATTGCTCAAATCCACGAACAGAACCTAATCCACCAGAATATGAATTTTTAAAGACAGGGAAAGGTTTACCACCTAATCCTTTGCCCCAATTGACTTCGGTATTAAAGGCTAGCGTATATTGCTTATTCAATGGAAAGTATTGTTGAAACTGGCCCGTTGCTTTGACGTAATTCACATCTCCGTAGGGGCTCCATTCCGTAGAGAAGCGTTGATAGCGGCCTGATGTCGGCGTCAGCGCACTGTCTCTGTCGTCTCTAGACCATCCGATAGCTAAGGGCAGCGAATAACTGCTGTAACCAAATTGATCTGCATACGCTTGGTATGAAGCGGGCAATCTCGTACCTGGGACAATTTTATTATTCTCGGCACCTACACCAAAATACACTGTATCTGTTGGACTAATTGGTATGCCAAATTTGACACCGCCGCCGATGGTCTGAATTTTGTAATCACCATCGACCGCAGAAACTGGCGATGTTGTGCGATAAAAAGCATCGAATGTTCGCGATATACCGTCATCCGTAAAATAAGGGTCTACTGAAGTCACTGTCAGCGCGCGGTTCAATTTACTCGTGTTGACATCGACGCCTAAATAATTTCCTGATCCAAAAATATTTTCTTGTTTGATGCCAAATTGAAATGTTAATTTGTCAGACGTTGAATAGCCAGCACCAAAGGTCAAATTTCCTGTTGGCTTTTCGACAACCACAATATTGATGTCAACTTGATCGGGTGCGTTTGGAATTTCTTGCGAGTCAATTTGTACATCTTTAAAAAATCCAAGACGATCAACACGATCGCGTGAAACTCTTAATTTTTCCCCGTCGTACCATGATGATTCAAACTGACGGAATTCACGACGTATCACTTCGTCACGCGTACGCGTGTTGCCGGAAATATTAATGCGTCGAACATAAGCGCGCTGTCCGGGTTCAGCGGTCAAAGTCAACGACACTTGATTTTTCGTACGGTCAATTTCAGGCTTGACAACAACACGAGCGAACGCAAAACCAAAATCGCCAAAATAGGAAACAAAAGCTTTGTTAGTTTCAGCGATTTTGTCAGCGTTGTAGTCTTGGCCGGCAGCAATTGTCACCAACGATTTGAACTTTTCGTCTTTGTTCAAATAACCACCAGCTAGCTTGACTTCAGACACAGTAAAGCGTTCACCTTCAACAATATCTAAAGCAATAGCAATGTCTTTTTTATCGGTGGAAATGGATACTTGCTGGGATTCCACTTTAAATTCTAGAAAACCGCGAGATAAATAGTAAGACCGCAGTGTTTCAATATCTGCATTTAACTTAGATTTCGTATAGCGGTCACTTTTGGTGTACCAGCTCAAGAAACCGCCCGTGTCTAAATCAAACAATCCACGAAGCGTTGATTCACTGAATGCCTTATTGCCATTGATACGAATTTCTTTGATTTTGGCAATATCGCCTTCGACCACGCTGAAGGTTAAATTGACCCTATTTCTCTCGATTGGCGTAACGGTCGTGACGATTTCTGCAGCATACAAACTGCGTGTTAAGTATTGACGTTTCAACTCTTGCTCAGCTTTGTCGAGCAAGGCTTTGTCAAAAGGACGTCCATCTGATAAGCCAATTTCTCGCATGGCCTTGTTAAGAGCTTCTTTGTCAAATTCTTTAGTACCAGAAAATTCAATGGCAGCTACCGTTGGTCGTTCTTCAACGATCAACACCAGCACGTCACCATTCACTTCAACGCGAACATCTTTAAACACACCCAACGCAAACAGCGAACGGATGGCTTCAGAACCTTTTTCATCATCATAAGTATCACCAATGCGAAAAGGCAATGTCGCAAAAACGGTGCCAGGCTCCACGCGCTGTAAGCCCTCAACACGGATATCTTTGACAGCGAATGGCGTTACCGCCCAAGCCGTCGTAGAGGCTAAAAGTGTGACGGCCAAGAAAACTGCTTTTCGTGCGTTATGAGCTAGCATATTGCTATTGAAGTTTGGTTTGTTTGATTGTTTCATTAAATTGCAAATAGTCTTGTCACATCGTTGTAGAGTGCTATGAACATCATGCTAAATAGCAAGGCTACGCCGCCTCGTTGCAAGCGCTCAGTCCACAGTTCTGATACGGGCTTTCCCATCACGCCTTCCCAGAGATAATACATCAGATGGCCACCGTCCAACACGGGTAGCGGTAACAAATTAAGAACGCCCAAGCTAACGCTAATCAGAGCTAGAAATAAAAGATATGGTGTCAGACCCAAACTGGCTGATTTTCCAGCGTAATCGGCAATAGTTAAGGGACCACTCAAATTCTTTACAGACGACTGCCCAATCAGCATTTTCCCCATCATTTTGAGCGTCAAGACCGAAACATCCCACGTTTTCTCAGCGCCAGCTTGCAAACCATCCAAAAAACCATAACTTACAGTTGTCATTTCGGGTAACGAGCCTACATAAGCACCGATTCTGCCAATTTGACGATTTGCTTCAGCCTTCACATCAGCAGTAACGGAAATTTCTAGACTTTGACCATTTCTAAGAATGGTCCAATTTTTGGTCAACGCAATAGTTTTGCCATCTTTTTCGGTCACAGATTCACGTATGAGTTGACGCAATTGTTGACCATCCACAACGGTTTCTGAGTCAATTTTCGTGACGACATCACTTGTTTGTAAACCAGCCTTTTTTGCGGCTCCGTCGGCCTGCATGTCGCCTAAGACTGGTTTTGTCCATGGCCCAGTGATGCCTATTTTTTGAAACAGTTGCGCATCTACTTCGTGGGCATCAAGCTTCTCAAGATCCAATATAACTTCTCGGCTAGCTGAGTCTGGTGTTTTTGAGACTGCCAAACGCACATTTTGACCATTCAAGGCACCACGAGTGACCAGCCAGCGCAAATCTTCGATGGATTGAATAGTCTGCAATTCTTCGCCTACAAATCCACCTTGGTTTACAAAATCACCACCCATCAAACCCGCGCGCTGAGCAACAGATCCTACTGAAGGACTTGCCAAAATAGCCCTAGCCTCTTGTGCCCCCATCCAATTAACAATGGAGTAAAGCAAAATGGCCAGCATCAAATTAGCCAGAGGTCCGGCAGCCACAATAGCTGCGCGTTTACGCAAGGGTTGGTTGTTGAAAGCAAGATGCTTTTGATCTGGCGCAACGGGAGCTTCACGTTCATCCAGCATTTTCACAAAACCACCTAATGGCAGCAGGCCGATAACAAATTCGGTATCTGAGCCTTTGGGCTGCCATTTGAAAATAGTTTTACCAAAGCCGACCGAAAACTTCAAAACCTTGACGCCACAAGCCACCGCGACTCTGTAATGCCCATATTCATGAATGGTGATGAGCAAAGCCAAAGCAACGATAAAGGCAAGTACAGTCATCATGGCTTATCTTTCAAAAAGCTTAACTTGAGCCAGCGCAGCATACCGCGATTGCGCGTCAATCTCCAACAAATCATCAAGATTCATGGGTTTCGCAGGCAGCACACAGGCCAGCGTCGATTGATTCACCGCATGAATTTGATCAAAGCGAATACGCTCATCTAAAAAGGCCTGTACGGCCACTTCATTAGCAGCATTCAACACAGCAGTGGTTCCAGCTGGTGCACACAGCACGTCCCAGGCTAGGGACAAACCAGGAAAACGTGCCGGATGGTTATTACTATCAGTAGATTCAAAAGTCATAGCAGATAAGTTTTTAAAATCAATGGCTACCGCACCGTTTTCGATTCTTTCTGGCCAAGACAAACCATAGGCAATCGGGCCACGCATATCAGGTGTGCCCAATTGCGCCAAGACAGATGCATCACGAAACTGCACCATGGAATGAATCACGCTTTGCGGGTGTATGACTACTTCAATTTGACTAAGTTCAACGCCAAACAAGTATTTAGCTTCGATGACTTCGAGCGCCTTGTTCATCATCGTGGCTGAATCGACAGAGATTTTTCTACCCATAACCCAATTGGGATGAGAACATGCTTCACTAGGTGTCACAGAATGAAGTGTTGCAACCTCTCGCGTCCGAAATGGTCCACCCGAAGCCGTCAATATGATTTTTTCAACGCTGTTTTTCCAGCTAGCCCGGTCAGTAGGTAAGCATTGAAAAATTGCTGAATGTTCACTGTCAATAGGCAGCAACGTAGCGCCACCCGTTTTGACAGCCTCTAAAAATAACTCAGCTCCAACAACTAATGCTTCTTTGTTTGCTAGCAGCAAACGCTTCCCCGCTTTTGCTGCCGCCAGACAAGGTGCCAATCCAGCTGCGCCAACGATGGCCGCCATCACAACATCAGCAGACTCATGTTTTGCTATATTTTCAATAGCTAATGAGCCATATAATACGTCGACTGATATTGAATTTAACTTAGTTAATCGCTCTAATTCACGACCATGATCAACACTAGCCATAACTGCAAATTTGGGCTTGAATTGAACGATTTGCGCGAGCATCAAGTCAACTTGCGTTGAAGCGGTAAGCGCAAAAACTTCAAATTTATCAGGATGCCTAGCGATCACATCAAGCGTACTCGTTCCGACTGAGCCTGTTGAACCAAGAATGGCAATGCGTTGCTTAGTCATGTCGTCGATCTGTCATTCAGGCTATTGGTTAATTAATCAGTGTAGCCAGCATCATGGCAATGGGTAGCGTGGGCAAGAGTGCGTCCATACGATCCAGCACGCCACCATGCCCGGGCAGCAAAGCACTTGAATCTTTGACGCCAGCACTGCGCTTGATCAACGATTCAATCAAATCGCCAATCACGCTCATGGCCGTTAAAAACAGCAGGGCAACAACCATCAACACCACATGCTGGCTATTGAGTCGCGTGTATAAACTTGTCATTGCACTTTGTCCAGTGCTTAACCAATGACTATCCGCCCATATCCAAGCGGATGCAAGTAAAAATACGCCAACGACTCCTCCCCAAACGCCTTCCCAACTCTTGCCAGGGCTGATGGTGGGAGCTAGCTTATTTTTGCTAAATTTACCACCCCATGTTCTACCCGCGAAATAGGCAAAAGTATCTGCGGCCCAAACCAGACACAAGACAGACATCAAAAAATTCACGCTTTGTATACGCGCTTGGGAAACGGCCAACCAAGCTAGCCACAGTGCGACTAAACCCCCTGCGCGACGCAGTCCGACTGGTATTCTTGACCAACCTGCCACGCCAGTGGAGAGTAACCATGCACTGCTGAGCACCCAAAACCCGCTTGCAACGATCCAAACATTCGGCATAGCCATGTTCAAAAAACCAAAATACCAACTGATCGCGGCACCCAATACAAAAAAACCTGCGAAGCAAAACGTTCCTGTTTCTTTCAAGCCATTCATTCGAGCCCATTCCCAAGCGCCTGCAGCCATAAATAATAAGGCGAACAAGCAAAAAGGCCATGCGCTCGGGTACAGCAAAGTTGGAATCACGATGGCCAACATGATCAAGGCAGTGATGACGCGTTGTTTAAGCATTTTTTCGCCTTGAGTTAACTGGATGATGTAATTTCTAAGTGCGACAAAGCGAGTCTATCAAGCCGTCGCTATAGACTGAATTTGCTCGGACGTTTTGCCAAATCGACGCTCACGTTGATTAAACGCATCAATCGCTTCATCAAGCGCCACAGCATCAAAATCTGGCCATAATTTGTCGCTAAAGTAAAGTTCAGAGTACGCAGCTTGCCACAATAAAAAATTACTTAAGCGTTGCTCACCTCCCGTGCGAATGATCAAATCAGGATCCGACACATGCGCAAGGGACATCTCTGAATTCAAACTAGACGGCGTGATGTCAGCACCTTTTGCAGCTAATTTCGCAGCAGCTTGCGCCACATCCCAACGGCCACCGTAGTTAAAGCAGACATTGAATATCAATCGCGAATTGTGCGCTGTCGCTGCTTCAGCTTGTCGAAAACCATTCTTCAAACTTTCAGACAAACTGTTTCTCTCGCCTATGAAGTGAATTTGGATCCCATCTTTGCTGAGTTGAACCACTTCTCGCGCAAGGGCTTTTGCCAGCAATTCCATCAAACCGGAAACCTCGTCTTCTGGTCGCTCCCAGTTTTCAGATGAGAAAGCAAACACTGTAAGCACCTTGACGCCACGCTCCGCGCAAGCCTTCACACATTCATGCAAGGCGTCAACCCCCTGCTTGTGTCCTGCCACACGCGGCAAGAATCGGCGATTCGCCCAGCGTCCATTGCCATCCATGACGATGGCAATGTGATGCGGGATATGCCTTTTATTAGACATAGGCTATACAGCCATGATCTCGTGCTCTTTTGCCGCTACCAACTGGTCAATAGTGATGATGTGACGATCAGTAACTTTTTGAATCTCAGCTTCTGATCGTTTTTGATCATCTTCTGAAGCCTCTTTCTCTTTCACCAATTTTTTAACGCTTTCATTGGCGTCTCTGCGCAAGTTGCGAATCGCAATTTTGGAGTTTTCACCTTCGTTGCGAACCAATTTCGTCATCTCTTTACGTCGTTCTTCGCTCATCATAGGCATAGGAACACGAATCAAATCACCCATGCTGGAAGGATTGAGTCCCAAATCGCTGTCGCGAATGGCTTTTTCAATCTTCGCACCCATGCCTTTTTCCCAGGGCTGCACGCCTACCGTGCGTGAATCAATCATCGACAAGTTGGCCACTTGGCTGATGGGCATCAAGCTGCCATAGTATTCGACTTGTACGCTTTCGAGCAAAGCAGGGCTGGCACGACCCGTGCGAATTTTGCCGATATTGTTTTTAAAAGCTGCGATGGATTGATCCATCTTGGTTTCTGCTTGAATTCTGATTTGACTTGTCGGCATGTTAGACCCCGAATATTCGCTTAAAAAATA
>JANMTB010000158.1:0-28104 GCA_031390045.1 Polaromonas sp. | reverse complement strand
TCCAGCTTGATTTTTTCGCGTCCGCCTTTTGCCATGATGGTTCTCCGTATCTAGGTAAATTGGGTGGATGAATTAAGCTTGACCGCGAGCGCGCATGTCAGCGAGCACGGATTCGATGCCGTTTTTGTCGATCAAACGGATAGCTGCTGCAGAAACGCGCAGGCGAACCCAGCGGTTTTCGGCTTCAATCCAGAAACGACGATATTGCAAATTCGGTAAAAACCGACGTTTGGTGTGGTTGTTGGCGTGAGAAACATTGTTTCCCGACATGGGGCCTTTGCCCGTTACTTCACATACGCGTGCCATGAGGACACTCCTAATAAAAGCGCAATTCAATGAAAGTCATTGCGCGTTAACGGCTTACGCCGCACCTCGCCATCAGTAAATCGAAAATTTTCAACACAAAATTGAAAGTTTTTCAATATTTAATGGCGGTAAATAATCACTGCAATAAGCAGCAAAGCATCGTATTATAGCGTTTTTTAAGGCTGTTTATGTCTTTAAAACGCCATCAACGACCCCAAAAATCAAGAAAAAATCAAAAATTGTACAAAATTCGTCCGAGTTTTAGTCAGAGTTTTGTTCTAGAAAGCGCTGTGCATCCAATGCAGCCATGCAGCCAGTACCTGCACTGGTGATGGCTTGGCGGTAAACATGATCTTGTACATCGCCAGCGGCAAAAATACCAGGAATGCTGGTCATGGTGGCTAAACCGTTCAATCCTGATTGGGTGATAACGTAGCCATTTTTCATCTCCAATTTGCCTTGGAAAATGTCGGTATTCGGCTGGTGGCCAATAGCGATGAAGCAGCCTTTCAAGGTCAAGTCTTCGGTTTTGCAATCGTTCACATTTTTAATGCGAATACCTGTGACGCCGGAGTTGTCGCCTAAAACTTCGTCTAGGGTGTTGTGCACTTTTAGTTCAATTTTTCCACTGGCAACTTTGGCCATCAGCTTGTCTATCAAAATAGCTTCGGCTTTGAATTTGTCGCGGCGATGTACTAAATACACCTTACTTGCGATGTTTGACAGGTACAAAGCTTCTTCGACAGCGGTGTTTCCACCACCTACAACAGCACAAACTTCGTTGCGGTAGAAGAATCCATCGCAAGTTGCACATCCCGAAACGCCTTTGCCCATGAATGCAGTTTCAGAGGGCAGACCCAGGTATTTAGCAGACGCGCCAGTAGCCAAAATCAAGGCATCACAAGTGTATGTCCCAGAATCACCCGTCAACGTAAAAGGGCGTTTTGAGAAGTCAACCGTGTGAATATGGTCGAAAACAATGTTAGTTTTGAAGCGCTCGGCATGAGCTTGAAAACGTTGCATCAGTTCGGGGCCTTGCACGCCGTCGACGTCTGCTGGCCAATTGTCTACGTCTGTCGTGGTCATCAATTGGCCACCTTGGGCGATGCCGGTGATGAGCATGGGGCTTAAATTAGCGCGGGCTGCATAAATGGCAGCGGTGTAGCCGGCAGGACCCGAGCCTAAAATAAGTACTTTTGTGTGTTGTGGGTTTGACATATGGATAAATATTGAAAATACAAATTAATATTTTGTTAAGTTATAAAACTTAAATATACCTAAAAATTCAGGTATAACTAGCAGCTAGTTTGGATTTTAAGTGAAAGTAAAAAGCAACGCTTAGGTGCTACTTAAAAGTGGATGGAAGGTGTCAGTACGTGTTTCAGCAAAGTAGACTTGGTTGGTAAGCAGGTACGATTTATAAATTAGAGGTTTTTAGAATGACTATTTTGTCAAATTTAGATTTAATTCGCCGTGTGCCGTTGTTTACGATGCTGTCGGATGTGCAGGCACAAACGATTGCCGAGTCTGTCACCAAGCAACGTTTCCGTCGGGGCGATTTGATTGTTGAAACTGGCAAAAAAGCCAATGCGCTGTACATTATTTTGAACGGCCGTGCCCATGTGGTTGCGACTGATGCGCGTGGGCGCGAGGCCATCATTGCAAATTTGAAACAGGGTGATTACATTGGCGAAATGAGCTTGATCGACAACCAACCACACTCTGCAGATGTGCGCGCTGAAGTGCAAACCGATGTGCTGGTGCTTGGTCGTGCACAGTTTGCTCGCATCTTGCCTGAAAACGCAGCCATGACCTATGCCATCATGAAAGTGCTGGTTCAGCGTTTGCGTCAAGCAGATCGTAAAATTGAGTCACTCGCTTTGATGGACGTTTATGGCCGTGTTGCGAATGCACTGTTAGATTTGTCCGAACTTACCAGTGATGGTCACTCATTTATTAAAGACAAAGTCTCACGCCAAAACATTGCTAAAACGGTAGGTGCTTCTCGTGAGATGGTCAGCCGGGTAATGAAAGACCTGGAAGACAAGGGTTATATTGAGAGCCAAGCTGATGGTTCAATTTTGATTCGCAACAGCAGTCGTACACTGCTTTGATTTGATGAGTTTTTGAAACTTCGTCATATTTTCGATGGCATATTCTTTAAACACCTTAAATAACACTCAGTCAACCACCGAACCCACGACGGCTGAGCGCTTTGCACAAGAAATCGCTTTGCTGTTAGGTGGTCTCATTCTCATATTTTGGGTCTTGGCACTCGTGAGCTACAGCAGCAACGATGCCGCATGGTCGACCACAGGTATTGGCTCAATCACGCGCAATTGGGGCGGCCGTATTGGCGCCAATGTGGCTGATTTGAGCTACTATTTTTTCGGTTTTTCAATTTGGTGGTGCATTGCAGCTTTGGCCAGCACTTGGTTTGTTTGGTTTGTGCGTTGGCTTCGACATGAAAAAATTGCCTTAACAAGTAGCAAAAAACAAGCGCAATTTTGGCTGCCCACTCGTGTTCGTTTTTGGGGTGGGTTAGTACTTCTTCTATGTGTAAGTACGGCTTTAGAGTGGGCGCGTTTGTATCGTTTTGAAGCGCTGTTGCCGGGTCATTCGGGTGGCGTATTGGGTTATATCTTGGGACGATTCAGCGTGACAGCACTGGGTTTTACTGGCGCTGCCTTGGCTTGCATTAGCTTAGGTGTGATAGCTGTGTCCATGTTGTTTCAATTTACATGGAGCCAAACGGCGCTGCGATTGGGTGAGTGGCTAGAAAATTTCATAGCTGCACGTCGCCAAAAAAACGAAGTGGCACAAGATATGGCGCTTGGCAAAGCAGCCGCACTTGAGCGCGAGATTGATTTAGTCGATGAACGTATCGTGCTTGCAGATCATCATCCCACGCCAGTACGCGTCGAGCCTATCATGGCCGAAGCGCCACCTAGTGTGCGTGTCGCCAAAGAGCGCCAAAAACCATTGTTTGTTGACATGTTGGACAGCAAATTGCCGCAAGTCGATTTGCTAGATGGTCAAGTCGCACGGCAAGAAACAGTGTCGCCAGAGACCTTGGAGATGACATCTCGTTTGATCGAGAAAAAGCTCAAAGATTTTGGCGTTGAAGTACGGGTTGTTTTGGCATCGCCCGGCCCTGTCATCACCCGCTATGAAATCGAGCCTGCCATCGGTGTGAAAGGCTCGCAAATTGTTGGTCTCGCCAAGGATTTAGCGCGTTCTCTCAGCTTGGTGTCGATTCGCGTGGTCGAGACGATTCCTGGCAAAAACTACATGGCTTTGGAGTTGCCAAACGCACGTCGGCAGACCATCAAATTGAGCGAGATTTTGGGCTCAGACGTGTATAACGAAGCCAAATCGATGCTCACCATGGGTTTGGGCAAAGATATCATTGGTAACGCCGTGGTTGCGGATTTGGCAAAAATGCCGCACGTTTTGGTGGCGGGTACAACGGGTTCAGGCAAATCTGTCGGTATCAACGCCATGATTTTGTCCCTGCTCTACAAAGCAGAAGCGCGTGATGTGCGCTTGTTGATGATTGACCCCAAAATGCTTGAAATGAGCGTTTACGAGGGTATTCCGCACTTATTGGCACCTGTGGTGACCGATATGCGCCAAGCCGCGCACGGCCTGAACTGGTGTGTGGGCGAGATGGAGCGTCGCTACAAACTGCTCAGCAAAATGGGCGTGCGCAATTTAGCAGGTTACAACGCCAAAATTGACGACGCCAAGTCGCGCGGTGAGTTCATTTACAACCCGTTTAGCTTGACACCAGAAGAGCCTGAACCGCTCGACCGCCTGCCGCACATCGTTGTGGTGATCGACGAATTGGCCGATTTGATGATGGTGGTGGGCAAAAAGATTGAAGAATTGATAGCCCGCTTGGCCCAAAAAGCCCGTGCAGCTGGTATTCATTTGATTTTGGCCACCCAGCGACCCAGCGTCGATGTGATCACAGGTTTGATCAAAGCCAACATTCCCACCCGAATTTCATTCCAAGTCAGCAGCAAAATCGACAGCCGTACCATTTTGGACCAAATGGGCGCTGAGGCGCTACTGGGCATGGGTGACATGCTGTACATGGCTAGCGGCACGGGGTTGCCGATACGTGTGCACGGCGCGTATGTCAGCGACGAAGAGGTCCACCGCGTTGTATCTTATCTAAAGACCCAAGGCGAGCCAGATTACATAGACGGCGTGCTAGAGGGCGGAACGGTCGATGGCGACGTTGATTTATTGGGCGATGGCTCGGGCAGTGGGAATGAAAAAGACCCGATGTACGACCAAGCGGTAGAAGTGGTGTTGAAGAACCGCAAAGCCAGTATTTCACTCGTACAGCGGCATTTAAAAATTGGTTACAACCGCGCAGCGAGATTGGTGGAAGACATGGAAAAAGCAGGTATGGTCAGCGCCATGAGCAGCAATGGGCAGCGCGAGATATTGGTGCCACAACGTGCGGAATAAGTTATTTATATTCAAATATATTGCTATATTATTTATAGCAATACAGGCAATAAATACGCCGGCTACAGCTAGAAATGGCCTTATTTCACTCGAAAACTTCTTAAAATCAACGCAAACTGGCAAAGCGGAGTTTAGCCAGGTCGTTACCAGTCCAGCTAAGACGGATTCTGCTGAAAAATCCGTTGCTAAGGTCAAAACTTCTACGGGAACGTTTGAGTTTTCACGCCCTAATAAATTCAAATTTCTCTACAAAAAACCGTTCGAGCAAACCATCGTTGCTGATGGCACAACGCTGTGGCTGCACGATGTCGATTTGAACCAAGTCACTGCTAGAAAGCAGTCGCAAGCCCTAGGCTCTACCCCTGCAGCTCTGATAGCCACCGCAGCCAGCCTGAAAGTCCTAGAAGCCGAATTTAACCTGCAAGACGCACCAGATGCCAACGGCCTGCAATGGGTCACAGCCACCCCAAAAGCCAAAGAAGGCCAAATTCAAAGTATCAAAGTCGGTCTGAAAAACGCGGGTGACAAAGGCGTTACCCTGTCAGTTTTAGAGATTTTGGACAGCTTTGGTCAGCGCTCGGTGATTACTTTTGCCAATGTAGAGCGGAATTTGACCTTCGGCGCGGATAACTTCAACTTCAAGCCGCCAGCGGGGGCGGATGTGATTCGGCAGTGAGTGAATGGGAATTTGCGATTAACTTTTGACTTAAGCGGACCACTGTAGGCGGGTCAGCTTGAAGGAATGGTTAGACGTCACGGCGTGTTGAGAATCTTGGCTTTTTCACGCTCGAACTCCTGTTGATTCAGCGCGCCGCTGTCAAGAAGCTTCTTCAGCCGCTCAATTTGACCTAGCTTGTCTGATGCTATAGGCGTCGAAGCTGAGGCAGATCGTACAGAGCACTCGAAGACCCATTCGACGCGAGGAAAGTTGCCGAGGATGTGGGGCGGCGTGGACGCGCGCTCTTGAAGTAGTCGGACGTTCCTGTCCTGTCGCGCGCAATGCTTAGTGGCCATATCTTCCACGGTTTCTCGCACGCTCGATAGCGAGACAAAGCCTGAACCCCCTTGATAGTACGCGCGGAACGACTCTTCGCCTGGCGTCGCCTTGGAGAGTTGTGTTGCATCCCCAATGAACACCGCAGCATCGAAGGGCGACTTGCTGCTCGTAGCCCTTTGAATCGGAGGCGTGCTCGCACAACCGATCAAGGATAGTCCGAGCATTACTGTGAGAAGGCGGCGAGTATTGGACATTTTCTAAAGACTCGTAGTGGGGCTACTCATGACGTCTAACGTAATGGATACCGCAAAACTTGCAAAATAATCTGGATAATCTGGATAATCTGGTCATCTGAATCTCCGGAGAATGGCTAAGTTGTTTGGTATTTAGCTGCACTATAGCCTATAACCGTCGATCCCACCTTCGCTGGAATGACGCGGT
Organism: Polaromonas sp.; assembly: GCA_031390045.1. Classification (GTDB taxonomy): domain Bacteria; phylum Pseudomonadota; class Gammaproteobacteria; order Burkholderiales; family Burkholderiaceae_C; genus Aalborgiella. The sequence goes on along the minus strand of JANMTB010000158.1, from coordinate 21,878 downwards.
TGCGATGCCCGTCAAGCCCTAAAATACCTTGCATGACCCAACCCAAACCCACACACATGCCCCTAGCCGAACGCATGCGGCCTAAAAAGCTGTCTGAAGTCATCGGGCAGGAGCATGTTTTGGGGGAGGGGATGGCGCTGCGGATTGCTTTTGAGTCGGGGCAGCCGCACAGTTGCATTCTTTGGGGGCCGCCTGGGGTGGGGAAGACGACGATTGCTCGGTTGATGGCGGATGCTTTTGATGCGCAGTTTATTACCATCAGTGCGACTTTGGGTGGGGTCAAAGACATTCGGGAAGCTGTGGAGCAGGCGTTGATTTGGCAGGGGCAGGGCAAGAGGACGATTGTGTTTGTGGACGAGGTACATCGGTTTAACAAAGCACAACAAGATGCGTTTTTACCGCATGTGGAAAGCGGTTTGCTCACTTTTATCGGGGCGACGACGGAGAACCCTTCTTTTGAAGTCAACTCCGCTTTGCTGTCCAGAGCGGCTGTTTACGTGCTAAAACCCTTAAATAGTGCCAATTTAGAGCAAATTATCAACTTAGCCGGCGTATTTATTGCCTCTGTAGCTATTGAAAAGATAGCATCCGACAAGTTGATCGCCTACGCAGACGGAGACGCTAGACGCTTGCTGAACACCTTGGAAAACCTGTACATCGCCGCTGAAAAAGAGAAGGTTTCGACCATTACAGATGCTTGGTTGACACAAGTCTTAGGTGAGCGCATGCGCCGCTATGACAAGGGGGGTGAGCAGTTTTACGACACGATCAGCGCGCTGCACAAAAGCGTGCGCGGCTCAGACCCGGATGCCTCGTTGTATTGGTTCGTCCGCATGCTGGACGGTGGGGCTGACCCACGCTACATGGCGCGCCGGTTGGTTCGCATGGCCAGTGAAGACATCGGTTTGGCTGACCCACGCGCGCTGTCCATGGCTTTGGACGCTGCAAATACTTACGAACGGCTGGGTTCACCCGAAGGGGAGTTAGCCTTGGCGCAATGCGTCGTCTATTTAGCAGTCGCCCCTAAGTCAAATGCGGTTTACAAAGCTTTTAACGCTGTCAAAGCGCACATCAAAAAAGACGGTACCCGCCCCGTGCCTATGCATTTACGCAACGCGCCTACCAAGCTGATGAAAGAGTTGGACTACGGCAAAGGCTACCGCTACGCGCATGATGAAGCCGATGGTTTCGCCGCTGGCGAGCAATATCTGCCAGATGGCATGGAAAATGCTTCGTTCTATCAACCGGTAGAACGTGGCTTGGAAATTAAGATTGCAGATAAACTGCGCACATTGAAAAAATTAAACAATAAGCAAAACTAATACTGCATGAATCACGTAGTAGATTCACTGTTTGCTGCATTTTTGAGAGTTAGTTGAGGGTAAACCCACCCGTAATAAGTGGTGTTATTTCGCATTCGGTAGCTACAATTGCGCACGGTTTACAGAATGACCACCTTGGTCACATTCGATATATTGGATAACTTGGAGTATTGAAATGGAAGTCTTGCTACAACAGATCATCAACGGTCTGGTGCTGGGCAGCATGTATGCTTTGGTTGCCTTGGGTTACACCATGGTTTACGGCATTATTGGCTTGATCAACTTTGCACATGGCGAAGTGCTGATGGTGGGGGCGTTGACCAGTTGGTCCATCATCGGTTTGATGAAAAGCGCCAATCCTGAGATGGCTGGCTGGCTCATACTTCTGATCGCGACCTTAATTGCTTGTGTGGTGGCAGCCACGCTCAATTTCGTAATTGAAAAAGTGGCCTACCGACCCCTGCGAAATAGCCCCAAGCTTGCACCACTGATCACGGCGATTGGTATGTCCATCTTGCTGCAAACGCTGGCCATGATCATTTGGAAGCCAAACTACAAGCCTTATCCAGGTTTGCTGCCACGTATTCCTTATGAAATAGGTGGCGCGGTGATCACGGTCACTCAGATCTTGATTTTGGGCATTACAGCCGTGGCGTTGGCAGTTTTGATGTACTTGGTCAATCACACCAAGCTGGGCCGTGCAATGCGAGCTACCGCTGAAAACCCGCGCGTGGCGGGTTTGATGGGCGTGAAACCAGATATGGTCATATCCGCCACCTTCATCATTGGTGCCATTTTGGCTGCAATTGCAGGTGTGATGTGGGCTGCCAACTACGGCACCGTGCAGCACACCATGGGGTTTTTACCCGGTTTGAAAGCGTTCACGGCGGCGGTGTTTGGCGGCATCGGTAATTTGGCGGGTGCAGTAGTGGGTGGCGTGCTTTTGGGGCTGATTGAATCCATCGCTTCGGGCTACATCGGGCAATGGACAGGTGGCGTGCTGGGCAGCCATTACTCTGATATTTTCGCCTTTGTGGTGCTCATCATCATGCTAACTTTGCGTCCATCAGGATTGCTGGGTGAGCGCGTGGCGGATCGAGCGTAGCTACGCCGCTGAAACGCTTCATAAAGAGATAAAAATATGACTAAAAATAAATTACCCCAATACATCGCAGGCGCAATCGCCTTGCTGGTGCTGCCCTTCATTCTGCAGGGCTTTGGCAATGCTTGGGTGCGTATTGTGGACGTTGCCTTGCTTTACGTTTTGCTTGCGCTTGGCTTGAATATTGTTGTTGGTTACGCCGGTTTGCTTGACTTAGGCTACGTCGCCTTCTTTGCACTGGGTGCCTATATGTTTGCTTTGTTGGCTTCGCCACATTTGACGGAAACATTTCCCGCCATTGCCGCGATATTTCCCAGCGGTTTGCATACCTCTTTTTGGCTTGTTGTGCCCTTAGCGGCTTTAGTGGCAGGTATATTTGGTGTGATATTGGGTGCGCCTACGTTGAAGTTACGCGGCGACTATTTGGCGATTGTGACTTTGGGTTTCGGTGAAATTATTCGTGTTTTCATGAATAATTTGGATCATCCGGTCAACATCACCAATGGCCCTAAAGGCATCAACCAGATAGATTCAGTTAGTCTTTTTGGATTTGACTTGGGTAAGTCGCACACCTTTGGCGGCTATGAAGTGTCATCGGTGACTTTTTACTATTTCTTGTTTTTAGTGTTGGTGATATTTGCCATCATCATCAGCCACCGTTTGCAGCTGTCACGCATTGGTCGCGCTTGGATGGCTATTCGTGAGGACGAAATTGCAGCGAAAGCCATGGGCATCAACACCCGCAATTTGAAACTACTTGCTTTCGGCATGGGCGCGACATTTGGTGGGGTCTCTGGCGCTATGTTTGCCTCGTTCCAGCACTTTGTGTCGCCGGAGTCGTTTGGTTTGATGGAGTCGGTCATGATTGTTGCTATGGTCGTTTTAGGCGGCATGGGGCATTTGCCGGGCGTGGTTCTCGGCGCGGTTTTGCTGGCCGCTTTGCCAGAAGTGCTGCGCTATGTGGCATCACCGCTGCAGGCTTTGTCTGGTGGGCGTATTGACGCATCCATCTTGCGCCAATTGCTCATTGCTTTGGCCATGATCGTGGTCATGATGTGGCGTCCAAAGGGCTTGTGGCCTTCGCCTGAACATGGCAAATCACTTCTAACAAAATAAGCAGGAGAACAAATCAATGAGCGATATCGTTCTCAAAGTAGCTGGTATTTCAAAACGCTTTGGTGGGTTGCAAGCTTTAAGCGACGTGGGCATCACCATCGAGCGTGGCATGGTTTACGGCCTGATTGGACCTAACGGAGCTGGTAAAACCACTTTTTTCAACGTCATCACAGGTTTGTACACGCCAGACAGCGGCACATTTGAGCTAGCGGGTAAACCGTATCAACCTTCTGCCGTGCATGAAGTGGCTAAAGCAGGCATTGCACGTACTTTCCAAAATATTCGTTTGTTTGCTGAGATGACGGCGATTGAAAATGTGATGGTGGGTCGTCACATCCGCACCCACTCCGGCTTGTTTGGTGCAATCTTTCGTACGACAAGTTTTAAATCAGAAGAACAAGCCATCACCAAACGTGCTCACGAGTTGCTTGACTATGTTGGCATAGGTAAATTAGCAGACTACAAAGCGCGCACCTTGAGCTACGGCGACCAGCGCCGCTTAGAAATCGCACGCGCTTTGGCAACTGACCCGCAATTGATCGCGCTAGACGAGCCTGCTGCGGGCATGAACGCGACTGAAAAGGTCTTGCTGCGCGAGCTAATTGACCAAATTCGCAAAGACAACCGCACGATTTTGTTGATTGAACACGATGTGAAGCTCGTCATGGGTTTGTGCGACCGCGTCACCGTGCTGGATTACGGCAAACAAATCGCCGAAGGCACACCAGCGGACGTGCAGAAAAATGAAAAAGTGATTGAAGCTTATTTGGGAACGGGTGGGCACTAAATATGACAACCAATATGACAACAAACTCGGGAAAAACGCTTCTCAAAGTCAGTGGGCTCAAAGTGGGCTACGGCGGGATTCAGGCCGTCAAGGGCGTAGATTTCGAAGTAAAAGAAGGTGAATTGGTGTCTTTGATCGGCTCCAATGGCGCAGGCAAAACGACCACCATGAAAGCTATCACGGGTACCCTGCCTTTCAAGGACGGCGACATTGAATATTTGGGTCAAAGCATCAAAGGAAAAGGCTCATGGGACTTGGTTGCTCAGGGTTTAGCCATGGTGCCAGAAGGCCGCGGTGTTTTCACGCGCATGACGATCTTGGAAAACTTGGCGATGGGTGCTTACATTCGCAATGACAAATCAGAAATCGCTTTGGATGTTGAAAAAGTATTTGAAATTTTCCCGCGTCTGAAAGAGCGTAAAGACCAACTCGCTGGCACCATGAGCGGTGGCGAACAACAAATGCTAGCCATGGGCCGCGCCCTGATGAGCCGACCTAAAGTGCTCTTGCTCGACGAGCCCTCCATGGGTTTATCCCCCATCATGGTGGATAAGATTTTCGAAGTGATCAAAGAAGTCTCATCCAAAGGCGTGACAGTGCTGCTCGTCGAACAAAATGCCAGCCGTGCCCTAGGCATCGCAGACCGTGGCTACGTGATGGATTCCGGTTTGATCACCATGAGCGGTGATGCGAAGGTGATGCTGAGCGATCCGAAAGTTCGGGCAGCTTATTTGGGTGAATAAATCACTTTAAAAGATACTATATTTGCTATAAATAATATAGCTGCTTATGTAATAAATACGCCGGCTATAGCCAGATTTTTTGCTTTAAGTCGGCTATTTTATATGCTATCCAGTATTGCGCAACCCTGCAGCAATCCCATTGATCGAAATATGAATTCCTCGTTGTACCCGCTCGTCTGACTGGCCTGCTCGGTAGCGTCGTACTAGCTCGACTTGCAGGTGGTGCAGGGGGTCGATGTAGGGGAAACGGTGGCGGATGGAGCGTTGCAGGGCAGCGTTGTTGGTCAGGCGCTGTTTGTCGCCAGTGATCAATTGCAGTGCTGTTACCGTCAAATGCCATTCGGTTTCAATGCGGTTGAAAATCTTTTTGCGTAGGCTGGCATCGGTCACCAATTCGGCGTATCTGGACGCCAAGGCCAAGTCGCTTTTAGCCAAAACCATGTCGATATTACTCAACAGGGTGCGGAAAAATGGCCAGTCTTTGACCATTTTTTGCAATAGTGCGAGCTGAGCGAGCTGTTTTTTAGAGTCAGCAGGTGCATGTTTTTCATGCAAAAACGCATGAACCGCAGAGCCAAAACCATACCAACCTGGTAAGGTTAAACGGCATTGTCCCCAGCTGAAACCCCAAGGAATGGCACGCAAGTCTTCAATTTTCTGCGATGCTTTGCGCGACGCTGGGCGCGAGCCTAGGTTCAGTTCAGCAATTTCCCGTAGTGGGGTAGACTGGAAAAAGTAATCCGTAAAACCGGGTGTTTCGTAGACCAAAGCACGGTAAGCCGCCATGCTGGACAGCGACAAAGCTGCAGCGGCACCTAAAAACTTAGCACTGGCGGATTTGGTGGGCTGCAATAAAGTGGCTTCCAAGGTGGCGGCCACCAAGGTTTCTAGATTACGACGGCCAATTTCAGGGTTGGCGTATTTAGAGCCAATTACCTCGCCTTGCTCCGTCAGTCGAATCTGGCCACGCACAGTACCCGGTGGCTGCGCCAAAATGGCTTGATAGCTCGGTCCACCACCACGCCCGACTGTCCCGCCACGGCCATGGAACATGCGCAGCGTGATGCCATGGGAGGCGGCGAGTTCGTCAAACAATTCGACGAGTGCAATCTCAGCGCGGTACAGCTCCCAATTGCTGGTGAAAATACCGCCGTCTTTGTTGCTGTCAGAGTAGCCCAGCATGATGTCCTGCTCGCCACCACTGCGCTGCACTTGCTGCACCATCCCCGTCAGAGCGTAAAACTCGCGCATGATGGGTGCGGCGTTGCGCAGGTCTTCTATGGTTTCAAAGAGGGGTACGACAATCAAGTCGTGGCTAGCTTGTTTGTCCAGCGTACCGCGCATCAAGCCGACTTCTTTTTGCAACAGCAAGACTTCCAACAAGTCGCTGACGGTTTCTGTGTGGCTGATGATGTAGTGGCGAATAGCATGGTGGCCATAGCGCTGGCGCATGGCTTTGGCTGCTTCAAATATAGCCAATTCCCCTCGGGTGTGATCCGAATATGTGGCATCCAAAACACGCAAAGGTCGTGCATCGCTTAGCAATTTGACCAGCAAGCCGCGTTTGGCTTGCTCGTCCAAACTTGAATAATCAAGCTCTAAACGTGCCACAGACAACAGTTCGGCGACGACTTCTTCGTGTTTGTCAGAGCTTTGGCGTAAATCTACCGTGGCCAGGTGAAAGCCAAACACTTCGACAGCGCGAATCAAAGGATGCAAACGCTGGCTTACCAAAGCCTCGCCGTGGTTGTCTTGCAGTGATGCTTGAATAATGCGCAAGTCTGCTAAAAAATCTTCAGCTTGCTTGTAGGGGTTTTGCGGCGCAACAGCATGGCGCGCTGCATCGCCGCCCGTCATGTCCTTTAAGTTAGCCGCCAAACGCGCATAGACGCCTGTCAAAGCGCGTCTATATGGCTCATCTTTGCGATGTTCGTTGGTGTCTGGCGATTTTTCCGCCAAAGCTTGCATAGCATCGGACAAAGGCACCAAAATCGACGACATGGACAATTCAGAGCCTAAAAAATGCACCTCGGTTAAATAAAACCGCAGCACCATCTCGGCCTGGCGACGCAGGGCATATTGCAGGGTTTGTGCGCTGACGTTGGGGTTGCCATCGCGGTCGCCGCCAATCCATTGTCCCATGCGTAAAAAACTGTGCACGGGCTGGTTGCCTAGCGATTGCTCTAGTTCTGCATACAGCTTGGGAATTTCACGTAAAAATGTGGATTCGTAATAGCTCAGCGAGTTTTCAATCTCATCCATCACTGTGAGATTGGAGTAGCGCAGCAAACGCGTTTGCCACAACTGCATCACACGGGCGCGTAGCTGCAATTCGTTCGCGCTTAATTCCTTAGGTGATAACTTGTCTTTGTTAGCATCTTTGCCGCCATATATGTTGTGAACACTGGCTAAACTGCGCATTTTTATCTCGTCTCGTGCTGTCAGGAGTTGGGCAATATCACGCTCAGCATCCAAAATGCTTTTGCGCTGCACTTCTGTAGGGTGCGCTGTCAACACAGGGGAAACATGACTTTTTGCCAAGGTTTGTGAAATAGTTTTGGGTGTGATGCCCGCCCAGCGCAGACGCGCCAAGGCCACTTCGATGCTGCCCTCTTGCGTGTCACCCAAGCGCTCATGCACAGCGCGTCGGCGAATGTGGTGCCTGTCTTCCGCTAGATTGGCCAAATGGCTGAAGTAGGTGAAAGCGCGAATCACGCTGACCGTTTGGTCGCCCGACAAGGCCTTTAGCAGCTTTTTTAACGCTTTGTCGGCCGTGTGGTCTTCATCACGTCTAAAAGCAACTGACAGGGTGCGAATCTTCTCAATCAACTCAAAAGCCTCTTCACCTTCTTGCTCCCGAATCACATCGCCTAAAATTCGACCTAACAATCGAATATCTTCAACCAAAGGCCGCTCATTGAGTTTTTGCTTGGCTATTGATTGAGATTGTGATTTAGAAGATTCAGATTTTTTGAGGGTTTGTGTTTTCATGGTTGTAGTACATGCTAGCATCAAAACTAAGCTGTATTTACCTGTAGATTACCAATGAGTTCCCAATATAAAAACGAATAAAAGAAAAAATGCCAAATACAAGCACTCAAACATTATTAAAACCGTTATTGACGATCACCATCGCCACCCGTGAGAGCCGTCTCGCCCTGTGGCAGGCCGAGCATGTGAAAGCCTTGTTGGAAGCGCGCGGCCACAACGTCAAACTACTAGGTATGACCACGATGGGCGACCAAATCTTGGATCGTTCGCTCAGCAAAGTAGGCGGCAAGGGGCTTTTTGTGAAAGAGCTAGAAAATGCCTTGGACGATGGCTCGGCCGACATTGCCGTGCATTCACTCAAAGATGTGCCTATGGATTTGCCAGATGGCTTTGCCTTGGCTTGCGTGATGGAACGTGAAGACCCGCGCGACGCCTTTGTGTCCAATAACTACGCCAATTTGGCTGCTTTGCCACTGGGAGCTACAGTGGGCACTTCTAGCCTGCGCCGCGTCGTTTTGCTCAAAACGCTGCGACCAGATGTGAAGATTGTTCCCCTGCGTGGCAATTTAGACACCCGCTTACGCAAGCTTGATGAAGGCCATTTTGACGCCATTATTTTGGCCGCTGCAGGGCTAAAACGCTTGGGTTTGGTGCAACGTATTCGTGCCGTTTTTGAGACGACAGAGATGCTGCCAGCCGCCGGTCAGGGCGCTTTGGGTATTGAAATCAAGGCGAATCGTTCGGATTTGCTCGCCGCATTAGCACCATTGGCGCACTTACCGACGTGGATGGCCGTTTCTGCTGAGCGAGCCGTTAGCCGTGCCATGGGCGGTAGCTGCTCCATGCCTTTGGCAGCGCATGCGGTGTGGGATGGTGTGCAATTACGGCTGAATGCCGCTTGGGGTGAGCCTGAGGATGAGAAAACGTTGCCTTTGAACAGCTTGGTTGTTACTGATCTGTCGCAAAATTTGGCTCAAAATACAGGTGATTTGGACGCCGCGAGCCGCATGGGTGAGCAGGTTGCCGTTAAGCTTTTAGCCAGCGGCGCACGTAAATACACAAAGCTAGCCGAGTAGCTATGAAAGTCATCGTGACCCGCCCGCGCCTTGAGGCCGATGCTTGGGTCAAGCAGCTGCGAGTTTTGCACTTTGATGCCGTCGCGCTGCCGTTGATTCATATAGGCGCTACAGTGGGTTACGACGAGGTCGTGAAAGCGTGGGAGAATTTGCACCAATACAGTGCGGTCATGTTTGTCAGTAGCAATGCAGTAAGCTATTTTTACCCTTTAAATAGACCTTTAGCCGGCGTATTAATTGCCTCTAATGCTATTAAAAACACATCGGATTTAAGCAATATTGCTGATAAAAGCATTTCAAATTCACGCTCTAAACCCAGAATCTGGGCCACAGGCCCGGGTACGCGGCAGGCTCTACTGACGCATGGTGAGCCGAACCAGAGCATTGATTCACCAGCCACAGATGCCGCGCAATTTGACTCAGAAACGCTGTGGAACATCGTTAAAAACCAAGTCAAATCAGGCGACAAAGTGCTGATTGTTCGGGGGCGTTCGGTAGATTCGAGCGATTTTTTGAACAATTTTGGGTCTCAGAGCATGAATGGTCGCCCTTGGTTGGCTGACCAGCTGACTGCGGTTGGCGTGCAGGTGGATTTTGTGGTCAGCTACACACGCAGCGCACCTGTGTTCGATGCAGCGGAGTTGGCGCTGATGGCGCAAGCTGCGGTGGATAAATCTGTTTGGCTGCTCAGCAGTTCGGAAGCAGTAGCCAACCTGTGCACAGTTTCCGACTTAAATTGGTCTAATGCCAGAGCGATTGCCACCCATCCGCGTATTGCGCAGGCTGCCAAAACGGCAGGATTTGGTGTTGTTTACGAGTCACGCCCTATGCTTGCCGATGTGGTGGCTTCTATAGAATCTCTGCTATGAGCGACATTCCCAACCAACAAGCATCTAGCACACCTGAGGCACTACCTGTTCATGCAGTTGCTGTCGAAAATTTGCCAGCCCAAAGCAATGCTTCAAAACGTGAATTAACCGGATTTTCCAAGATTTTCACTATATTTATCATAGCTGCTTTGGCAATATCTATGCTGGCTAGCTTCTATTTATGGCGTAAATTGACAAATATGCAAGGGCACTTAGCCAGACAAAGTGCCGATGCGACCAATTTGAGTGTGGAAGCACGCAGCTTGGCTAAAAATGCGCAAGAAGTGGCGCGGGAAGCGACTGCCAGATCATCTTTGAACGAAACAAGACTCAGTGAAGTCGCCCTGCAGCGCAGTCAGCTGGATGAGTTGATGCAAAGTTTGTCCCGGTCACGCGATGAAAATTTAGTGGTGGATGTGGAGTCAGCGCTTCGTTTGGCGCAGCAACAAGCTCAGTTGACAGGAAGCGTGGAACCGCTTTTGGCAGCTTTGAAAACAGCTGATCAACGATTGGTGCGCGCCGCGCAACCTCGACTTAACGGCGTGCGCAAAGCCTTGGCCAGTGATACCGACAAAATCAAGGCTGCTGCGGTGACAGATATTCCGAGTTTGCTTGTGAAATTAGACGAAATTGGTCGCTTGGTTGAAGAGTTGCCTGTGCTAAATACAGTGACAGCTGTTGCGAGGGTGCAAAAGGTTGAGAAACCTGAATCAACTTCAAAAGCTAGCGGTGCTAAATCAGCCATTGCAAATCAGAGCTCTGATTGGCAAATCAGCTTACAAAATTTCTGGCAAAGCAATTGGCAAATTGTTCGCTCTGAGCTTGTGAAATTGGTGCGCGTGAGCCGCATTGAAAACCCCGATGCTGTACTTCTGTCCCCTGAGCAAACCTATTTTTTGCGTCAAAATCTCAAGCTCAAAGTGCTCAATGCGCGACTGGGTTTATTAGGTCGGCAAATTCAGTCTGCCAAATCAGATTTGGCCTCTGTCGCAGACGATGTTCGCAAATACAGCGACCCAACCTCCAAACAAGCGTTACTTTTGCAAAACGCGCTGTCGCAAGTGCAAGCGCAACTGAGCAATGCGACAATTCCAGCGCTTGACTCATCATTGGCCGCGTTGACGCTGGCTGCGGCAGGCAAATAATGCGCGCCGCTTTGTGGTTTTTGGCTTTGTTTGGCATTGCTGTAGCAGTGGCCGTTTTTGCGGGAAACAATGATGCGACAGTCACGCTGTATTGGGCACCTTACAGAGTCGATCTGTCGCTGAATTTTGTTATTCTCGCGCTGGTTTTTAGTTTTGCGCTGATTTATGCCGCTATGCGAACAGCAGCGCTTTTGTTTGCTTTGCCCGAGCAAGCCAAACGCTGGCGAGCTTTGCAAAAAGAGCGGGCGATCAATGCTGAGCTTTTCAATGCACAGTCGCATTTTTTGGCGGGTCGATATATTCGCTCACGCAAATCCGCTTTGTCAGCACTGAGTTTGGACAGATCTAGAGAACACTCGCACCTAAACAGAAGAAGTATGGCAGCTGATTTAGTAGGAAATGAGCCACAACTGCGTGCTTTGGCTCACGTGATGGCGGCGCAAAGTGCACATGCTTTGCAAGATAAGACTGCAAGAGATGATCATTTAAAACAAGCCTTAGAGCACCAACATCAGCGCGCTTCGCTTGACACTCGCGAAGGCACACAGCTTCTAGCTGCAAGCTGGGCGCTGGACGATCGAGACGCTACTGCTGCGCTGCTGTGGTTGGCTCAATTGCCTAGTGGTGCTGGGCGACGAACCATAGCACTCAGACTCAAACTCAAAGCGGCGCAGCTAAATCATTCAAGTGTTGAAGCGCTAGAGACAACTCGTTTGCTTGCCAAGCACCACGCTTTTTCCAAAGATGTAGCACCTAGTTTGATCAAAAGTTTGGTATTGAAACGGCTGGATGATGCGCGAGATACCGCCCAGCTGCAAGCCACATGGCGAGACCTTGATGCAAGTGATCGCTTGCAAGAGGATGTTGCCATTCATGCCGCTTACAAACTCAGCGTCCTGAATGGACATGTTCAACAAGTGTCAGATTGGTTGTTGCCAGCTTGGCTTGAGTTGACTGGTTCCGAAAGTAGCTTAAACAGTGTTGACAGCATACGCTGCGCCGAGTTGATACATACGCTGGAAGCGATATTGGCAGCGCAAGACATGCAGTGGCTGGCAAGGATCGAAAAAGCACAATTAGCGAATCCTAGAGATGCGCGTTTACAGTACCTAGCGGGCTTCGCTTGTAAATCTCACCAACTATGGGGGAAGGCGCAGCAACAATTGGCACAAGCTGCTCCTCAGTTAAAAGACATCAATTTGAAGCGTCGCGCTTGGTGTGCTTTGGCCGAGTTGGCGGAGCAACGGGGAGATGCTGCCGCCGCAGCTCTTGCATGGAAGAACGCCGGACAAGTTTAGCGCTCTCCTTGAGCGAATGACCTTATGACGTTTATATCGTTCTGGCCAAGTAGGGCCAGCTTGCTTTTTGCAACCTTGCTGGTTTGGGTAGTAGGGACTTGGCTGCAGTTGTTGCAAAAGTCTTTGAATGACACTCAATTTTATGCATCATATTTGGTAATAGCCGGCGTATTTATTGCTTATATTGCTATTAATAATATAGCAAAAAATACATTTAAAAATCGCCAATCTGCCCACATCTTATTACCCATTTGCATGCTACTAGCCAGCGGCTGCGCAGCTTATGGTTTGACTGGTTTGCGTGCTGTTGCCTACGACTCGCATCAGTTGTTACCAGCTTATGAAGGGCGCGATATCGAAGTCGTCGGTGTTGTTGCTGCCATGCCGCATATTAACGAGATGGGAACACGGTTTCAGCTAGATATTGAATCTGCACAATTGCTGACCAACACTGATCAAGTTCAAAGTAAACAAGTTATTGTGCTACCTCCTAAAATTTCACTGAGTTGGTACGGTGGCGTTTTTGGTGCGATGGAAACGGCCGGTGATATGGGAAATACTTTCAACTTGGCAACGCTCCATCGCAAGCCAATGCATATTCTCCCGGGTGAACGCTGGAAAATGACGGTGCGGCTCAAAGCACCCCATGGCAACAGCAATCCGAGCGGTTTCGATTTTGAGTTGTGGCTTTGGGAGCAGGGCATACAGGCGACAGGCTATGTGCGCACCGGTGTGAAGGATGATTCACCTGTGCGCTTGATGCAGACATGGCAGCATCCGATTGAACAGTTGCGCTACAAGGTTCGCGAAGCAATTTTTGTACGCATGTCACCTTCAGATGCTTTCAAACATTCAAGTGAAGCTGGTATTGTTGCTGCACTGGTGACGGGTGATCAGCAGTCGATTGACCGCGCAGATTGGGATATCTTTAGAGCCACAGGCGTTGCACATTTGATGAGCATTTCTGGCCTTCACATCACCATGTTTGCTTGGGGCGCGGTGTTGGTAGTGGGTGCGTTGTACAGGCGTTCAACGCGCTTGTGTTTGGCTTACCCAGCTACAAACGCTGCTTTGCTGGGCGGCTTGTTGCTGGCAGCTGGGTATGCGCTATTCAGTGGCTGGGGCGTACCGTCTCAGCGAACGATTTTGATGTTGGCAACGGTTATCCTGCTCAGGTTATTCGGCAAACGCTGGCCTTGGCCAACCGTGTGGATGCTGGCTTGTGCTGTTGTGCTTGTGGCTGATCCTTGGGCTTTATTACAAGCCGGGTTTTGGTTGAGCTTTGTGGCTGTGGGTGTGCTGTTTGCGACAGACATGACGCAGCAGCGTAGTGCTGAAAGTTTGGATGCTGCCAGTTCAATCAAACCAAGCCTATTGGTTACTTTAAAAAATAAGTTTTTAAAGAAATTATGGCAAGGTGGGCGTGAGCAATTCATCATCACTTTGGTGCTTGCTCCGTTGACGCTGCTGTTGTTCGGTCAAGTTTCAATCGTCGGGCTTGTGGCTAATGCTTTGGCTATTCCTTGGGTAACGCTGGTTGTGACGCCTTTGGCGATGCTAGGCACAGTCTTTTCACCGATGTGGGATGTGGCGGGTTTAGCCGTTCATGCACTCAGCCGATTTTTAGGTTTACTGGCAGCATTGCCATTTGCCACAGTTTCTGTTGCTGTGCCGCATCTACTGCTGAGTGTTATCGCTGTGTTGGGTGGAATTTTGTTGGTTGTACCTTGGCCATGGCAACTGCGCTTACTAGGACTCCCTATGCTGCTGCCGGTCATTTTGTGGCAAGCACCACGCCCAGCGGACGGGGAATTTGAAATGATCGCTGCAGATGTGGGTCAAGGCAATGCGGTGGTCATACGAACGGCCAAGCGCACGCTGGTATACGACGGCGGACCACGCTATTCCGCAGACAGCGATGCGGGTCATCGTGTGTTGGTTCCTTTGCTTCGTCGAACCAATGAGAGCGTTGATACTGTCATGCTCAGCCACCGAGACAGTGACCATTCTGGTGGCATCAAGTCCGTGTTGAGCATGCACCCGACAGCAAATTTCATCAGCTCGATAGAAAGCGCCCACGAATTACAAGGATTTCGCTCTGTCCAGCGCTGTGTGGCAGGACAGACATGGCAATGGGATGGTGTTGATTTTTCTGTGCTTCATCCTTCTGCATCGGATTACGAATCGCAGCAAAAATCGAACGCCATGAGCTGCGTGTTACGAATCAGTACGCCACGAGCCAGTGTTTTATTAGCTGGCGACATTGAACTGCTACAGGAAGCGCGCCTGGTTGCCGATCAGAAGACTTTAAAAAGCACGCTTTTATTGGTACCGCACCATGGCAGCAAAACCTCATCCAGCGCAGCATTCTTAGACGCTGTTCAACCTCAGTTTGCAGTCGTGCAAGCGGGCTACAGGAATCGTTTCGGACATCCAGCAACACCTGTTATAAAGCGCTACAACGAACGCAACATCAAAGTGATAAATACAGCCCATTGCGGCGCAATGCTGTGGTCTAGCTCATTGCCGAAAGAGGCGCGTTGCCAGCGAGAAATTGCTAAGCGGTATTGGCATCACAGCGTGCCATGACTTGACTTTTCGAGTTACTTGGCCATTTGCAGAGCAACTTCACGCCCTAAATCAATCACCGACATTGCGTAATAGCTGCTCCAGTTGTAGCGGGTGATGGCGTAAAAATTCTCTGTTCCTGCCACATAGCTGGGTGTATTGCCAGCAATGCTAGGGTCGCCGTTTTGAAGTTCGATCAGCGCTAGTGGGCCAGCATGTGCTGAGCCAGCAGCATTCAGAACAGCACCTTTTGCAGTAAAGCTGGCAACGCTGAATGTTGGCAAAATATCGGGTGCTATCAAAGCATCAAAGTCTAATTTTGCAGCATCAAAGTTAACGGGGTAGTGCGTTGGCATGCCCGGTTGCCATTTGAAAGCTTTGAAATAGTTAGCTACCGAACCAATCACATCTGCAGGGCTGTTGAACAAATCGACTTTGCCATCTTCGTCAAAATCAATCGCGTACTTCACCCAGCTGCTAGGCATAAACTGTGGCAAGCCCATTGCACCTGCATAGCTTCCGCGCAGTGACAAGGGATCAATATCTGATCGTGAGGTGAGCGATAAAAAATTCTCTAACTCACTTTTGAAAAAAGCTTGCCGCTCTACAGCGCGGGGGTGCGAACTTGGAAAATCAAAGGTTAATGTGGCCAAAGCATCCATCACCCGATAGCTGCCAGTGTCGCGGCCATAAATGGTTTCAACACCTATGACCCCGACGATGATTTCAGCTGGAACACCATATTCTTTTTCGGCTTTCGCCAAAGTGGCCGCATTGTCTTGCCAAAATTTAACGCCCGCTTTGATACGAATTGGATCAATAAACCGGCTACGGTAAATACGCCAATTTTTAGCGGTACCTTTTGGGGCAGGTTGCATGAGCCTAGAAATTTGCCCAATGTTTCTAGCTTGGCCTATGGCGTTTCTGACCCACGTTTTGTCCAAATCGCGCCGCTCTGCAATATCGTCAGCCATTTGCATCGCGTCTTCTCGGTTGGCGTAAAGTTCGTATTGCGTGGAAGATTTGATAGGCAACTGTTTTTTAATGCTATTTTGAGCTGTAGCCGGCGTATTCATTATCTGAATAGCTGCGAATAACATAGCAAAAATTAATCTTTGTTGCATTTTGACTGGTTGCAATTTCTGCTGTTTGATGTGATGTGACATTCTTTGTCGGAACTGCATCTATTTTACAGGCCAAGCGATGCTTTTCAGCCTAGATTTCAAGTCTGTCATATCCTTGTTGTGCACATGCGCACGGTAGCGGAGTTCTTCAAGCTGAATCAACCAACCTGCTAGAGGTTTGGCTGATTCTCCAAAATGATTGACGGCGATATGAGCAAGCTCTCTCGGGGGAATACTAGCCTGACTTTTTAATCCGGCTTTTTCCAACCGTACGCGAACCGAAGAAAATAAGCGTAGCCAAGGGTCATGCTGCCGTTTGTCCCAAGTCGTCCATGCGATTCCCAGCAAACTGGCGGCAACAACGATGGCGATCAAAACGTAGCTTAAATCTGTCCAGCTCGGCGATGAGAAACCCAGATTTTTCAACAAACTCAACTGCTTTGCTTCTGTGTAATTCAATATTTTTTGATTCCACGTGTTATTCACCGCGTCCCACACAGCGCGCATTTGTAACAATGGGTGGTAGCCACTGATGCCAAGGGTGTTGCTCCATAAGCTTGCTATCGCACTGCCAAACACGCCGCTTGGTGCCGCTAAGCGTTGTAGTGAGTCTATGCGCTGGGGTGCCACGGCTGAAGTTGGATCTACGCGAATCCAGCTTCCAGGCTTGACGGTATTTCCAGCCTGCCACACTTCAACCCAAGCATGCGCATCACTTTGTCGTACAACCCAATAGCCATCGACTTCGTTGTACGCACCCCCTTGATAGCCGGTAACAATGCGCGCTGGTACATCCAAAGCGCGCATCAACACCACGAAAGCCGAGGCGATATGCTCGCAAAATCCGGCTTTGCGGTCAAACCAAAATTCATCTGCCGTGTTGTCACCATACAAGCCAGGCTCTAAGGTGTATTCGTAGCCACCCGTTCGTAGCTTTTGCATCACTTCTTTGGTCAAACTCGCCGCGTCTGCTTCGGCGAAGCGTGCATCACGTCTGATGTCCGCTGCCATTTGCAGGGTACGTGGGTTATAGCCTGCAGGCAATTCAACATAGTTTTGCAAATTTAATTCTTGTTTTTCTGGTCCATAGCTGAACTGTGTGTAACTTTGTGCTTTGTAGCGCACCAGCTCAGTGATGGGGCGCTTGGTTAGCCATTGCAAATCTGACGTCATCCGCAGTTCGTAGCCTGGTAATGTGGGAGCTGCTGCGGCAGCATCGACAACAAATAACCACGGTTTGTTGTTAGGCTCTAATGTCACTTCGTAGTTGATGGGCTGACCAGTTACGCGCAAGTTAGCTGTTTGATTGCCGTCTTTTAGAGGCAACCACTCTCGTCCATCAAAGCTTGAGAGTACTGGGCCACGTATGTAAACATCTCTCCCAGCAGGCGGTTTTCCTTCAAACTTGATACGCATCGCAATGCTGTCATCTAGCGCTAAATTGGCAATCGTTCCCACCCGCATATTCGCACTTAACCCTGATTTCCCCTGTAAATGTCCGCCAGGTGTACCCCATAAAGGCGCAAGCCGTGGAAAAAGAATGAACAGCACAACCATGATGGGTGCACCAAGTAGTGCCATCTTCCCCGCTATTTTTGCTGCGGTGATCAGAGGTGGTTTACCCACAGGCATGTGCGCATTGACCAAAGCGGTGAGCAAACCCATTAGCGCTACCAGCATGGCAAAAGCCGTTAAGAGCGATTGTGAAAACAAAAAATTACTCAGCATGCAGAAAAAACTGAGAAAAAATACTACAAAGGCATCCCGCTGCGCACGCAACTCTAAGGTTTTAAGTGCCAGTAATATGACCAGCAAGGTAACGCCAGCATCACGGCCTAAGATGGTTTTATGTGTGGCTAGTGTCGCTGCAACAGCAACGATCAGCAAGACGAACAACCACCAACGGCTAGGCAGTGGCTTAGACTTCCAAGCCAGTATGCCCCGCCACACCAACACGCCCGCCACCAAGCCGCTGCACCACAGTGGCAAATGCGCCATTTGAGGTAACACCACAGCAGTGATGACGAGCAGCAGAAACAACGTATCGCGGCTGTCCCTAGGTAGGCTATTTAGCGTACTGATAAATTTATTGAGCATAAAATTATCTCAATACAAAGCAAGCGCTTGTAAGCACTGCTGTTGATGCGCGCCGCCGCTGGCAGGTAGAATTTCAGATGTTGGCAAACGCAGCCCATACACCAAACCCAGCTCCTCAGCATTTACCAACCAAGCGCACAAACGCGAGAGCGAAGCTTCTTTGTCGGCACAGCCGGTACGCGAATAATCTAACCACAGCTCTTGAGCGGCTACATGTTGCATATCGCGGCTGATCAAATTGACAGAGGGGCTGGGGTCATTCGCATCCATGCTCGCCCAGGTTTTGGCGACCTTTTTCCAAACTATGTGCTTCATGGGGTCGTCACGGCGGTAGGCACGTATGCCGTCAAATTCGCCAGACGCTTTCGTCTGTGCTTGTTTGGCGTCGCCAGACAGCGGCTCGCCTGCGGGCAAAGCGGGCGCGTTGGGCTCAATGGCTGGGTAGACCCACACATGCATCGCTGGGCGCATGACCGTCCAGACCCGAAACGTACCCATCGGAAAGCGCGTTTCAGCCGTCAACGTAGGTAGTCGGTGCTTGCCACGTGGCATGGTTCGGTCGACAATTTGCACAGTTGCGCTGCCTTGTGCGGGTACATCAGCCCAAGTCCAATGAGCAAAGTCATCTCTGTTAAGAACGCTCAAGCCAATGCCGTGTTTCAGTGCTTGATCTGTGTTGTTTAAAACAAGCTCAAAATTAACAATAGCCGGATTAAAATAAGCCTGAGGCGCTATTATATTCATAGCTATTTTGCGTAAATTAGCATGCCCAATATGCATGCCGACCAGCACACTTCCGCCAATCAAAAAGGTTAGCAAATAGCCCAAGTTCAGCTGGTAATTGATACTTGCTACCAGCAGTACCAGCAGGGTCACCACCATCATCCAGCCGGCTTTTGTAGGCAAAATGTAGACATTCCGTTGATTCAGTAACATGCTGTCGGTCAACGGCAGTCTGGCTTCAAACCATTGCTGAAAGCGTTTTCGGAAGAAGCCCATGCGTGTTTGAGTTCTGCGATTTAAGATAAAGGAACTGCATCCAACATCGCTCGAACTTGCGTGCTGGCATTCCGCCCTGCGCTGCTGATGGGCTGCATGCGATGCGCGACGGTTTGCACCATCACGGCGCGTATGTCGTCAGGTGCGACGTAATCCCGCCCGCTTAACAATGCTTGCGCTTTGGCAGCACGCAGCAGCGCAATGCCTGCACGTGGGCTTAATCCTTGCGTAAACCAACTGCCGGAGCGGGTGGCGGCAATCAGGTCTTGCAGATAATTTAAGAGTGGCTCTGAGGCATGAATTTGTAGCACTTGCTGCTGTAGCTGCGCTAACTCGGTAGCCGTCAAAAGTGCTGGAAGAGAATCTACGACTGCACGCGTATCGCCATTCGTCAGCAAGCTTCTTTCAGCCGCACGGTCTGGGTAACCCAGCGAAATACGCATCAAAAACCTGTCTAACTGTGACTCTGGCAGGGCATACGTGCCCAGTTGGTCGTGCGGATTCTGCGTGGCGATGACGAAAAAGGGCGAGGGCAGCGCGCGGGTTTCACCTTCGACGGTGACTTGCTTTTCTTCCATCGCCTCCAACAACGCACTTTGCGTTTTCGGGCTAGCGCGGTTGATTTCATCGGCTAACAGCACTTGCGCAAACATCGGGCCGGGGTGAAATACAAACGACTGGCTGGCGCGCTCGTAGATCGACACGCCGCTCAAATCGCTAGGCATCAAGTCGCTGGTGAACTGAACGCGTGAAAACTGCAAACCAAAGGTTCGCGCTAAAGCATGGGCCAGTGTGGTTTTGCCGACACCGGGCACATCTTCAATCAGCAAATGCCCTCCCGCCAATAAGCAGGCCACGCAGTCTTGCACTTGCTCAGGTTTGCCAACGATGACACTGTTCAGCTGTGCAAGCAAGGCTTTCAACTTGTTTTGAATCGTGTTTTGAATGTTGACTTGGGTCATGGTTTGGGGATTTATCGCAGTCACAGATTTTTCTCTTAGGATATTTTTGCACTATTATGGATAGCTAAGCCGCGTTTTTCGGCCAATAACGCTTAAATAAAACCCATAAACATAGCATTAAATCCATCATGACGAGTCGCACCGGATATTTCACCCACACAGACTGCAGCAAACACGAAATGGGCAGAGGCCACCCCGAGTGCCCCGAACGCCTGGATGCTATCAATGACCATTTGCTGTACATTGGCCTGCTGGATCATTTGGTGCAGCCCGAAGTGCCTCTGGCACCACTCAGCGTGGTTGAACTTGCCCACAGCAAGCGCCATGTCGCTGCATTGCGCGGTATGAGCGATGCTTTGGTTGACGATATCGTGGCGGGTGGCCCCACACACGTGCAGATCGACCCTGACACGGCCATGAACCAATTCACCTTGCTGGCCGCCTTGCGCGCCACTGGTGCTGCAGTAGCCGCGACCGATGCTGTCATGGCCGGTGAGCTGGCCAACGCCTTTTGCGCCATCCGCCCGCCTGGCCACCATGCCGAGCACGACCGATCGATGGGCTTTTGCCTGATCAACAGCGTGGCCACCGCCGCCAAATACGCGCTGGAACGCCATGGGCTGGAGCGCGTCGCCATCGTCGACTTTGATGTGCACCACGGCAATGGCACGGAAGACATCGTCAGCGGCGACGAGCGTATTTTGATGGTCAGCATCTTTCAGCACCCGTTTTACCCACATTCAGGTGCGAACAGCATGGGCAGTAACATCGTTAACCTGCCCGTACCTGCGTACACCAAAGGCGCAGTGGTGCGGGAAATGATTGAGCACAGTTGGATTCCGCGCTTGGAAGCTTTCAAGCCGCAAATGATCTTTATCAGCGCCGGTTTTGATGCCCATAAAGATGACGATTTAGGCCAACTCGGCTTGGTCGAGCAAGACTACGCATGGATGACGGCCCGCATTAAAGATATCGCCAAACGCCATGCGAATGGGCGCATTGTTTCTTGCTTAGAAGGTGGTTACAACTTAAATGCCTTGGCGCGCAGTGTGGAAGCGCATGTGCGGGTGTTGGCGGATCTGTAAAAATTGAACGCATGACATCGTTTGCAACTTTAATATCACCTTCCCCGATTAACCCAAACACCGCCATGCCAACACAAGACATGGGGCAATGGTTTGCCCAGTTCGCCACACCAAAATCATTGGTTGAGCTGGCCGTGTTGGCGCTGTGTGCGGCTGTGGCTTGGGGATTCCTGTGGCTCTTGCGGCGCAGTTTGGCCCAAGTGGACAGCAAATCCATCTTGTTTGGTAGGCAATTGGTGGATGGCGTGCTGTTCCCCCTGTTGTTGCTGTGTTTTGCCTACATCGCACGTGCTGCTTTACTACGCACCACAGAAGTGCATTTGTTGCATATCGCCGTTCCGGTGCTGCTGTCTTTGGTCATCATCCGCGTTGGTGTCAAGGTCTTGCAAGCCGCTTTTAAAGAGTCACCCGTGGTGCGGTTTTTAGAGCGCACTATCTCTTGGGTGGTCTGGTTGGCGCTGGTGTTGTGGATCAGCGGTTTGCTGCCGCTGGTGCTGCAAGAAATGGAGCAGCTTACTTGGAAGGTAGGTGACAGCGCCATCTCCCTGCGCGCCATGCTGGAAGGGGCGCTCACTGCCGGGGCGGTGCTGCTGC
>JANMTB010000153.1:0-1705 GCA_031390045.1 Polaromonas sp. | reverse complement strand
TTGCAGGGAATCAAGTGCTTGTAGCAATAAGGTTGATTTGCCAATACCGGGGTCGCCACCGATCAACACCACGCCGCCTTCGACGATACCGCCACCCAAGACACGGTCTAATTCTTCGTGACCCGTGGGTGTGCGCTGCATGTCAACCGCGTCGATATCACCCAAGGTGGCGACTTCGGCGGTTTTCGCCAGTGATGCAAAGCGATTTTTGGTGGGCTGTGCGCTTACAGCGACGGATTCAACCAAAGTGTTCCATGCATTACAACCGGGGCATTTGCCCAGCCACTTGGGCGCAGTGCCGCCACACTCGGTGCAAACGTAAATAGTTTTTTCTTTAGCCATGCAGCATGATACCGCATACTACTGTATAAAATATCAGTTATTTTGAATTTTTATTGAACAAGGTCAGCCACCTTGTCGCTTGGGTATTTGAACGAATCCCGCAGCAAATAGGGCAATGGCAAAGCGAGGTTGGCGCCTTTGGGTGGTATCGGCTGCTCAAACCATTTACGGTAAAGGGGGTAGATTTCGCCGCTTTGAATAATACGCCGCATTTCAGTGTCCACTATTTTTTTGAACTCTACATCACCTTTAGGAAGCATGATGGCGTAGGGCTCAATAGTCATGGGTTTACCGACGATTTTGAAGATGTCAGGTTGCACTGAATTTGCGCGTAGACCATAAAGAAGCACATCATCCATTGCAAAAGCATCGGCTTTTTTGTTCGCCACCATGAAAACAGCTTCTGCATGGTCTTGCGCTTCAACGATGTTCAGTTTTAAAAGAAGGTCAGTATCAACACGTTGCAGAGTTTTGATCATGGTTGTACCTTTGGTGGAGGCGACTGTTTTACCCCGCAAATCTTCTGCCTTTTCGATGCCTGCGTCGGTGCGAACTAAGAATTTCGATGTGGAAATGAAGTGTGCAATGGTGTAGTCAACCTGTTTGCGCCGCTCCGCATTGTTGGTGGTTGATCCACATTCCATAGCAGCTTTACCGTCGACGATGGCGGGAATTCGTGAAGCCGAAGATACCGCTATATATTTGATGGTGATCTTAGGAATTTTTAACTCGCGCTCTAACGCAGCAACGATTTTTTGGCACAGCTCTACTGCGTAGCCAACAGGGCGTTTTTCACCATCCAAATAAGAAAAAGGAATTGATGCGTCACGGTGCGCAATAGTGATTTCACGTGTTTCGCGAATTTTTTCGATTTGACCTGCAAACACCTGACCACAAAACAACAAAACAAAAAGCTGCAAACTAATTGTTTTGAATAAAGAAATACAGCGAAAATTGTTGCTAATAAGTTGGTTCATCTAGCTCCACCGATCAATGAGTTGAACAAGTACGTTGAAATAAGCAAAGCAATATTCTCAACCATAGCGCAGTATCACGATAGTGTGTTTTTGCATTTATCAACGAACTATGCCGTATCTGCATACTTATCATTTTCATGACTAAGAAATTAGCGCCTGCGCTTAAAACTGGCAAGTTGAACAATAATAGGATTGATGAAAGCAAAACTTTACCCAACTAAGTCCCCCTATCGTCCAATTGGCACCGTTTACTTTAACGCTTTATTTTCCGTAATACCTTTAAGTTTTTCATCTTTGAAAGCATGACATGCCGCATCTTGTGATTCTTTACACAGCAAATTTAGAAAAAGAAACTGACATGTCTGCTTTGTGTCGCACCTTGGCTG
>JANMTB010000046.1:0-6306 GCA_031390045.1 Polaromonas sp. | reverse complement strand
CCGGCGGCGGGCGGCAAAGGCACCAGTTTGCTGCTGGTCGAGCGCGGCATGGCAGGATTTTCAGTCGGTAAACGCTTGAAAAAGCTGGGGCTGAAGGCGCAGGACACGTCCGAGCTGTTTTTTGATAATGTGCGCCTGCCCGCTGAGAACCTGCTTGGCGGGGCGGCGATGGAAAACAAAGGCTTCATCTGCCTGATGGAACAGCTGCCCTGGGAGCGCCTGCAAATCGCCATCACCGCCGTGGCGTCAGCGCAGGCGGCGATTGACTGGACAGTGGCTTACGTGAAAGAGCGCAAAGTCTTCGGCCAAGCCGTGTCTAGCTTTCAAAACACCCGCTTCAAGCTCGCCGAAATGCAAACCGAGGTGCAAATCGCGCAAGTCTTCGTCGACAAATGCACCGAGCTGGTTTTGACCGACAAACTAGACACCGCCACCGCCAGCATGGCGAAATACTGGTGCTCTGACCTGCAATGCAAGGTCATGGACGAATGCGTGCAGCTCTTCGGCGGCTACGGCTACATGTGGGAATACCCCATCACCCGCGCCTACGCCGACGCCCGCGTGCAGCGCATCTCCGGCGGCACGAACGAAATTATGAAAGAGGTGATTACGCGGGGGATGGGGTTGGGGAAGTAGCGAATAGCACAGTTTTTCGCTATAAATTTAATAGCTGCTTAGGAAATAAATACGCCGGCTAGAGGCATTCTGGCTACAAATCTACTAGCGGGCAGAACAGCGCTAGGTGGCAAAGTTTTATTTAACCGCCATAGTGGTGCAAGCATCGGCACAGCGTTTGCAGGCTGCAGCGCATGCTTTGCAGTGTTCCATGTCATGTTTGCCGCATTCTGTTGCACAAGTCTGGCAAATTTTCGCGCAGAGGGCGCACACGTCGTTGGCGTGTGTGTCGCCACGTGCGATAGCTGCGGCAGCCAATTGACAAAAATCAGCGCAGGCCATGTCGGCAGTTATGCAGGCAGCCATCGGTTTGGGGTCATTTTCTTTCACACAAGCGGCGGCGCATTGCAGGCAAGCAATGGCGCACTCGTGGCAGGCGCGGATGCAATCGGTTTCTTTTTGGCTAAGCATGTTGATTCCTTGAAATTACCCAAAATCGGGAAAATTCATTTTGAAATTGATGCTGCACAGTGGCTGTAGGAGAAGACGCCCAAACTGGGTCAGCCAGCATGCGACACGCAACTTTCTCACCTATTCAGCGCCAAAAAACTACCATCAAGGCATGACTGCCAATAAAGTTGCTGTTAAGTCCCTCAAGAATTTCATCATCCCGTCGAACCGGGATCTGCACGTGGAAGACGGCGATTTCCAGCTCAAACCCATCTCCAAGCCACGCGCCCGGCCTAGCGTTTGCCTCCGAGTGATTGCTTCAACTGGTCGCCGGCAAATTTCTGAGCGTCTTTGGCTTTGGCCACCACTGCAGCCATGCCGAAGAATTCATGTGTCACGCCATCGTAGATTTTGTGCTCGACCTTGACCCCCGCTTTTTTGAGCGACGCGGCCAGCAGATCGGCATCACTGCGCAGCGGATCAATGCGCGCATTGATCAGCGTCACCGGCGGCAGGCCTTTCAGATTGGCATTGACAAGATCGATGCGCGGATCCTTTTTGTCGCTCGGCTTGCCCAGGGTATGTTTAGCAAACCATTCCATCATCGGTTTGTTCAGCGGCTTGGCTTGCGCGCTATCGACATACGAAGGCGTGGCGAGATCGGTCGCCTGCGTTATCGGATACATCGCGACCACGTGCAACGGCATCGTCAAATTCTGGTCGCGGGCGGCAAGCGCGGTCGCCAGCGCCAGGTTGCCCCCGGCGCTCTCCCCGGCAACCGCCACGCGTTTGGCGTCACCCTTGATCGATGCCGCATTCGCTACCGCCCACTTGTAGGTCGCGAGCGCGTCGTCGTGCTGGGCCGGGAATTTGGCCTCGGGGGCCAACCGGTAGTCCACCGACACCACAACCGCGTTGGCCGCTTTGGCGAGACCGCGGGCACCGCCGTCATACACATTCAGATTCGCAATGACCCAGCCGCCCCCGTGAAAATAAACCACGATGGGGAACGGGCCGTTGCCGGCCGGGGTATAGATCCGCACCGGCAGGGAGCCCGCCGGCCCTGGTATTGTGCTGTCGGCACTGGTAACGCCGGGCACCAATGCAGTGGGCGTGGTGTCCTTGCCCTGCTTTTTAAGAACCGCCATCACCGCATCCGTGGGCGTCGGCTGTGTGCGCGCCTCGACGGGCTCGAGGGTCTCAATGGGCTTGCCGTTCATGGCCGCCAACGCGTCTAAAACTGCCTGCATGTCGGCATCGGCGCTGTATTTCGTGCCGGTCTTGGACATCGCGTTGGAGGCTTTCGCACTGTCCGTGCCACCTTGCGCGGCGGCGGGGACAACAAAGGGGGTGAGTGTCAAAGCAATTGTAGCCAACATAAGTTTTTTCATGGCAAATCCTCAGTGATGGAGTGGGTGATGTGGTGTGGTGGGGAGAAAGGGCTGCGCAAATTCATGGCGCGTTTATGGATGCAGGCAGACTTTGGTCCATCCGTCGTCGCGCGCATCGAAGTGTTTATAGGCGTCGGGCGCATCGTCCAGTTTCAAATCATGTGAAACGATGAACGAGGGTACTGCGGTGCCTTTTTCGATCAGCTTGCAGAGTTGCCGGTTGTAGGCCTTCACCGGCGCCTGCCCGGTGCCGATAGACTGACCTTTGCTCCAAAACAGGCCGAAATCGAAAGCGATCTGGCCTTTTTTTGCGAGCGCATCAGCACTTTTCGGATCCTCAGGGACAAACACGCCCACGATGCCAAGGCGGCCGGTTGCGCGTACTGAGCGCACGAGACTGTTCATGGTCATGTTCGGATGCTCATGGCCTGTGACGTCATGCGCCTGATAGCCCACGCACTCGCAACCCTTGTCCGCGCCTTCGCCTTGGGTAAGTTCCAGCACCTGTTCTACCGGCGAAGCTTTCGAATCGTCGATTGGAATCGCGCCAGCCTGCTCCGCAAGCCGCAGCCGGTCAGGATGTCTGTCCACAACCATGACTTGTGCTGCGCCCTTGATTTGCGCCGAATACGCCGCCATCAACCCCACAGGGCCACCGCCGTAGATGACAACCGATTCACCGGGTTGAACCTGCGCAAGTTCAGTGGCGTGGTAGCCGGTCGGAAAGATATCGGAGAGCATCACATAATCGCTCTCTTTCTCTTGGGCGTCCTCGGGCAGCTTGAGGCAATTGAAATCGCCATACGGCACGCGCAAGAATTCAGCCTGCCCGCCCTCATACGGGCCTGCGTCAGCGTAGCCGTAAGCGGCACCCGCCGATCCCGGGTTCATCGTAAGGCAGGCTCCCGTCATACCGCGTTCGCAATTTTTGCAAAAGCCGCAGGCAACGTTAAACGGTATGCAGACCCAGTCGCCAACCTTGATGAAGCTCACCGCTTTGCCGCAAGCGATGACTTGGCCCAAGTTTTCGTGGCCGATGATTCTGCCGGATTCGAAGCTGGTGCGGCCCTCAAATGTATGCAGATCAGACCCGCAAATATTGGTGGTGGTGATGCGCACCAGCACGTCGGTGGGCTGTTCTATTTTTGCTTCAGGGACTTCCTTGACGATGACCTCATGAGGCCCTTTGTAAACAATAGCTTTCATACGTCAACCTCCTGTTCATCAGACTTGTCCGTGCGGCGGATACACTCGCTTTGCAAGCATGCGGGAAAGGCACCACCAGCAGTTTCATTTCGTCTACGCTCAAGGCTGCTTAGCCTGTTTTGTAGATCGACAGAATAGGTGCACTGACTTTGCGCGTCCGTGCGTCAGCGCACATAGCCGCAAAAAATGTAAAAAAAATTCGATCAGGCGGAATTCAGCTTGCCTGGCTAGGCGTGTATTCGACGCTAAATTCCGCGATCTATGGGCTTGGGGAAAGTAAAAGACAAGCGACATACAGATTTCGCACCTTTTCAGCGCCAAAGGACTACCATCAATACATGACTGCCAAAAAAGCACCTGCTAACTCCACAAAGAATTTCCCCATCGTCTGCGTAGGCGGGTCGGCGGGCGGGCTTGATGCTTACATTCGGCTGTTGCAAAATTTACCGGCCGACATGGGGGTGGCGGTTGTCATCGTCAACCACATCACCACGTTGCCGACGCAGCTGCACACCGTGCTGCCCAGGTTCACCAGCATGCCGGTCACGCTGATCACCGACGATTTGTCGATCGAACCCAACCACGTTTTCATCATCCCGTCGAACCGGGATCTGCACGTGGAAGACGGCGAGTTTCAACTCAAACCCATCTCCAAGCCACGCGGCTGGCCGGATGTGATCACGGTGTTTTTGCGCTCACTCACCGAGTGTTGGGACGGCAAGTTGATCGCCGTCATCGTCTCGGGCTACGACGGCGACGGCGCGGCCGCCCTGTGCGGCATTCAGGAGGTGGGCGGCATCACCATCGCCCAAAAACCCGAAACCGCCAAACAACCCGACATGCCCGAAAGTGCCATCGACAGCGGCTGCATCGACTACGTGTTGTCACCCGAGGAGATGGCACACGTCATTGTCGGGATTGCCACGGGTCGTTAGTCACTGTACGCAGACCATGAGCTTGGAAAAATAGCCAAAATTAAATAAACGCTATATATTTAATAGCTGTTTAGCCAATAAATACGAAGGCTATAGTCATATTTATACCTATTTTAAGACAAATTTACGCCAAAAGCCGCTGCATCTTACTCACCGCACTAGAAACTGTCGTCAGCACTGGCAAACCAGTCTTCGCTGCTACTAAAGGCGCTGCCCGCGCCATGCTGAATTGGGCTAAGGCGATCACGCTGCAGCCACTCGCAGCCAGGCTGACAGCGGCTTCTACGACCAGTTTGTCGTGCGTTGCGGTATCGCCGGCGTTCAAGGCGGTCATGGCGTCGGCGACTAGACGGGTTTCTAGCTGGGTGCCGGCAGGAAATTCGGGCGGCATGGAGATTAAGGTCGGTGCAAAACTGGAGATCAAACCGATTTTTTGAGTCGTTCCTACTAATTTTACGGCGTCTTCAATCATCGCCTCATTCGGTTTGTGCACTGGCAAGTTGGGGTGCCGCTGCGCGACCGCTTCAATGCACGAACCAAACGCCGAACAGGTGAACAAAATGCCGTTGCAGCCCGTGTCCACCGCGTATTGCGCCAATCGCTGGAAGCGTTCGTGCATCACGGCATCGAGTCCACGGCCATTGGTGGCGAGGTCGGTGGAGAGGCTGTCGTCCAGCAGGTTCATACGCGTTGCCTGCGGCCAGTCGCGGGCGAGCGCTTGGTTGATCGGGTCAACCGAGTGCGGCAGGGCGTGGATGAGGGCTATGCGTGGTGAGGGGGGTGAGGAAGGTGTGCTTTGGGTCATGAGAATGGCGATGTGGGGTTTGGGATAAAGGGCATATTACTCGCAATAACATCTCGCATTAGTTAGCAAGGTACTAAGACCGTACTAGGGGCAACCCCTAGGAGTAAATGCCATGAAACCGAATATAAACAGAGAAGCTAAAAAATACCGCGTCGTTAGGATGTAGGAGACAAAAGTTTTGCAGATTCTTCAATTGTTGATCAGCGGCGTCGCACAAGGGTGCATTTACGGGCTGATTGCACTCGGTTTTGTGCTGATTTACAAAGCCACTGAAACGGTCAGCTTCGCACAGGGCGAGCTGATGATGTTGGGCGCGTTTGGCGGACTGGCGGGGATGACGTTTCTGGGGTTTCCGTTTTGGTTATCCGTCTTGTGCGCGATCGCGGGCATGGCGGTTTTTGGTGTGCTGCTAGAGCGCATCGTCATTCGCCCCATTTTGGGTCAACCGGCTTTCTCAATTGTGATGTTGACCATCGGTATTGGCTACGTAGCGCGCGGGCTGATTACCATGATTCCCAATATCGGCACAGAAACCCACACCTTGCCTGTTCCCTACAAAGACCAAATTTGGAAAGTCGGCGGCTTGGTGCTTAATGTGGAGCAAATGGTCGTCATCGTCGCTACCGCGTTGTTGTGCGGTCTGCTGTTTGCCGTGTTTAAGTACAGCAAAATTGGCATAGCGATGCAAGCGTCGTCACAAAACCAGCTGGCGGCCTATTACATGGGCATTCCGGTGAAGCGCATCAATGGTTTGGTGTGGGGCTTGGCGGCTGCCGTCGCTGCTATTGCCGGTTTGCTGCTCGCGCCCATCACGTTTGTGCACGCAAATATGGGCTTCATTGGTTTGAAAGCCTTTCCCGCAGCGGTGGTCGGTGGCTTTGGTAGCTTGCCGGGCGCGATTGTG
>JANMTB010000135.1:0-24890 GCA_031390045.1 Polaromonas sp. | reverse complement strand
GCGCCAGTCGTGATGGTGAAATTGACTTCGTAATCTTTACCAATAACAATTCTTCTGAATGCGTATTTGCTCACAACAGCTGCGTCATTCTGCGTTTGGGTATATGAAGCTGTAAATCCCATATTGTCAGCATCAACAGTCCCACGGAATACTGTTCCAAAACTGTTGAGCGATATATTTGCTTCTTCTTGAGTTACAGAATCGATACCACGATCTATGGTTTGAGCCACATCAGAATTGCATGTATTTGCTGTCAACTTGAACTGTGAATAGTTGTAAGTACCCGCTAAATTATTGATTTCTTTGTCATCTCCACCGCCGCATGCAGCCAAAATGGCTGTGCTACACACCAAGAACAATAAACGTGTTTTTTGCAACATAAAACTCCAAAATATAAAAAAAATGATGTGTGTATTTTACGACTATTCATTATCTGTTTAAATATTTTATTTTTAATGAATACAAGTTACCAACAGTAACCCTGTAACTTTAAGCTGAAAAATACTTTATGGAGCACCTGGCGCAGCAGCACCACCCACCATGTAAATTTGCATGGGGGTTAGTTTAGCGCGGGCAGCTCGCACTGACATTTACGAATTAAAAACGTGTTGCTGTACCATTCCAGACCACTAAGCAGCCTGCTGTTGAAATCGTATATTGGACGGAATAGCTGCTAGTTGCACTCGCTCCTCGATAATTCATATTTGATACAGCTACATACCCACTAACTGTTTGTGTGTTTGACGTATTAAAGCCTAGATTGTCGCTATCAACTGAGCCGTCGAAAACCGTAGTGCCACTCAAAACTTGCACAGTTCTGTCACTTTGCCAAATTGATTGTCTGGCAACGATGGATTGCGGGAGACCTGTCAAGCTACACGTGTTACCAGTCATTGACATCGTCACATTGTAATTTCCAATAAATGATGGCGTTGCAGCTGGTGCTGGCGTTGCCGCTGCGGGTGTAGGCGTAGGCGTCGGTTCTGGCGCGCTCTCGCCTCCACCTCCACCGCAAGCTGTCAACACAGCCACTGAAGTCAATAAAACCAAAGTACGAAAATTTTGCATCTTTTACTCACATTAATTAAACACAAGATTAATTATGTACATTTTTTGATACAACTATGAATTTATTTGGCTCTGAAATTATTAATTTTCAAAAACCAAACTTAATTGGCATTCATATAAGTCACCCTTTTACGCGATATGGTTCGTCGAATTCGACAAAATCATGCTCTGCTAAAGCGCCCTTGATCCATGCTTGTACAGCGGGCAAACTGGTTACTCTAGCGACGTAATCAGCGATGTTTTTAGGCAGCGGCAAGCCATAAGTATTGAAGCGCATGCAGACGGGCGCGAAGTAGGCGTCGGCGGCGGAGAATTCGCCGAAGAGCATCGGACCTTTGTACTTTAGTAGTAACTCGGTCCACAGCTCGACGATGCGTTTCACGTCAACCTGAACGGCGGGTTTGTCGCGCCAGATGATTTGTCCGATATTTGGTAACGAGGCTTCGATGTTCATGGGGCAATTTCCGCGCAAGCCGGTGAAGCCTGCGTGCATTTCGGCGCAAACACTGCGGGCAATGGCTCGGGCAGCTTTGTCTTTCGGCCACAGATTTTTTTCTGGGAATTGCTCGGCGGCGTATTCGGCGATGGCTAAAGTGTCCCAAATCTTCAAATCACCCGAAACTGAAGTGTCAACCAAAGCAGGAACCTTGCCTGTGGGGCTGACAGCAGATATAGTTTTTTTGAATTTGGAGTCCGCTTCAAACGAGTCAAACCGCACCATCACCTCTTCAAACGGAATGCCAGCTTGGGTGAGCAGTACCCAGGGGCGCATGGACCAGGAGGAGTAGTTTTTGTTGCCGATATAGAGTTTCAACATGATTTCACCTTAATTACCGACATTAAGACAACTTTTAAAACCGACCCGCTGTTTTGCGAAAAGCCAACTGCTGTCGTAAGACGCTACGGTTGCCCAAATAAGTCGGCACAATGGCGGCCAGTGCGCTGGGCGTGATGCCCAAGGCTTGCAAACCCGGCAGTTTGCCGCTGGCAACATTGTCAACCTTCATAGAGTCAAGGTTGTCTTGGCTGATGAGGGGTTCACCCGGCAGCAAGCGCATGGCCATAGCTTGCAATGTGCCCAGAAACGGCGGTAATGACAACACGGGGCGCGCGCTGCCGTTGTTCACGTTGGACATGATAGCGGACATCTGTACTAACTCTTTCAACGTGAGCACATCGGGGCCGCAAGCTTCAAAAACAGTGTTGCGCGGTTTGTCAAAGCCCACATCGAAACCATCAAAATTGACCAAACTATTCACCACCGCTTGCGCCACGTCTTCAACCCACACTGGCTGAAAGCGCGTGGCAGCACCGGCCAAAGGCATCACGGGAAACACGGATTGCAGCTTGGCGAACAGGTTCAGAAACTTGTCATCAGCGCCAAAAATAACGCTTGGGCGCAGCACTGTTAGATCTAAACCGGAGGACTGCAAAATCGCTTCACCGCGCGCTTTGCTACGCTGGTACATCGATGGCGCCTCAAGCCCTGCTCCCAAGGCGCTAACATGAACGATGCGTTTCACGCCGGCCTGCTTGCAAGCAGCCACCAAGCTTGTTGGCAAAGTAACATGGGTACGCTCAAAAGCCGCTTCATCACCATGCAAAATTGCCACCAAGTTGACAACCGCGTCATGCCCTGCGACCAGCGCGGCGAGAGCGGCTGGGTCATGGATATTCGTTTCCAGCACATCCAGCATGGGCAGCAGCTGGATACTTTGTGCATTGCTGCGCCTGCGCGTCGGCACTGTGACTCGCAGGTTCAAACTGGCGAGTTTTTCACACACGTGGCGACCTACAAAACCTGTGCCACCTAAAACGAGTATTTTTTCGAGCTTATTTTTCATAGCCATGAGGGTATCACGGCAGTTGCTGAAATTTTTAGCCGTTACGGTAAATCCGCATTCGCAGCAGGAGCATCCGAGCTCAGTGGTCCAACCATGCCTAGACGACTTTTGAGCGATTGCGGCTGCCCTGTCAAAATCGCGGCATAGTTGGTGGTGTTGCTCAACACTTTTTTGACGTAATCACGCGTTTCGGCAAAGGGCACGTTTTCTGCCCAAATGGCGGTTTCCACCATCGCGCCGTTGCGCCAAGCGCGTGGGCGGCTCGGGCCAGCGTTGTAGGCTGCTGCAGCCAAGGGCATAGAGCCAGCAAAGTCGTCCAACACCAACTTTAAATATCCGGTGCCGATGGCGATATTGGTTTCCCGGTCGGTGATTTGATCTGCGGTGAAATTGACCAAACCGATTTTCTTGGCCGTCCAGCGCGCGGTGGCGGGCATGACTTGCATAAGCCCCGAAGCGCCCACATGCGAGCGGGCGTCCATGATGAAGCGGCTTTCTTGGCGAATCAAGCCGTAGACGTAGGCGGGGTCAAGGTTGATATCTCCAGCACGTTTGACCACCGAATTTCTAAACGGCATAGGGAAGCGTTGCTCAAAATCAATGACGGTTTTGGTGCGCTCGCTGGTGTTGATGCAGCGGTCCCACACCTCACGCTCGCAAGCGTATTGCGCGGCGGCAAGAAGCTCGCGGTCGTTCATGCCGCCCGCTTGTCCGGCTGAGTTGGTCAAGTTGGTGCTGTAGTTCCACTCGCGCACGCCCTCAGATCGCAGGCCAATGGCAATCGCGGTCAAAGCGCGGTTAAGACCTGCGTTTTGGCGAGCCATGCCTTTTTCAAGTGGCGTCAATTCAGGTGGACGCTCAGGCACGGTGATTTTCCGACCCAACTCTTCCAGCGCTAACTGCTCATAAAACCCGCGCACGCTGGCGATACGTTCAAACAGGACATTGGCTTCGCCATGCGCCAAACGGGCTTTCAAAGCGCGGGCTTTCCAGTAGGTCCAAATTGCGTCTTTTTGCGTCTCTTCGCTCATGGCGCTGATAGCGTTGTACACGGTTTGCCAATTCGGTTTGCTGCTGGCGCGCAAGGTGGCGCGCACTTTCCAGCCCAGTGTGTCGTCGTTCAACTCTAAGTCATTGCTGACGTTGGCAAAATAATTGGCGGCTTGGGAGTTTTGACTCAGAGCAGCTTGTTTGCCGATCGCACCCCATGCCCAGTTGATTTGTTCTGCATTGAAGCGCGTTATTCTTTTTCTCAATTCATCGGCAGCGCTATCTGCGTTACCAGCAGCCGTTCGCAAGATGTCTAACAGGGCTTCTTCGCTGCGTGAATTTTTTGACCCCATCACGATTTGCAGCGCGTTTTTTGCAGCGCGGGCGCGGTTGACCTCGGTGGCGATGCGCGCTTTGATGAATGCGTCTTGCGCACTCATGCCCGTTTGTGTTGTGTTGGGGTCTTTGATCAAGCGGTCTGCGGCTAGATTGCAGCCATCGTCGGCATCTTTGAGTCCCCACCAGAGTTTACGTACTTCCATGGCGCGTTCGGCCGGTGCAGAACCCGTTAAAGCACCTGTACTTTGCGGGTTTTGCAGGTGGTCAACAAAGAGTGCGTAGCAGCGCACTTCTTTGTCGTCGCGCATGCGGTATTGCGGGTATTGCGCGGCAAAGTTGCTCCAATCGCGCCGTTGTCCTAGCAGCATCAACCAGTCGTTGCGCATGCGGTCTTCTTGGTAGGTGCCGACATAGCGTGCCAAAAAGCGCTGGACATCGGCATCAGACGCTTCCTGAAGCCGTGCTTTCAGCTCCCAATAAGCTGCCCACGGCTCTAAGCTGTGGCCACTGGCTTGCGGCAACAAATCTGACAAGCGTTTTTTATCGAGCTTTTTGTAAGCGGCGTTCATCTCGATAAGTACGTTATCAGTACGCGACTCAGTCCGTGACTCAGCGTTTGTTTGGGCAAAACTTGTAATTGACAGAACAGACAAAAGTGCTGTCAAAATCAGGGCTCTTGGCGGAAAATATGTAATTGTCATAAAGGTAAGAATAATGGATAAAGCCGCGATTCGCAAAGCATTGATAGAACAACGCTTGAATTTACCCGATAGACTACAGCGCGCCGATTTGTTACAACGCGCGATGAGGATTTGGCTCTTTGGCAGACCCGACACGGTGATTGGCGCTTATTGGCCGATCAAAGGCGAATTTGACCCGCTGCCCGCACTCTACCGCTGGCAAGAAGATGCCGCATTAACCTCAGTACATCATGTAAACGAGCCTGCAGCTGGCGAATATGCTACACATATTGCTACAGAAAATGCAGCTATCAGGTCACCCTGCAAAATCGGCCTGCCGGTAATCGACAAAGTTCATAAAACCTTAACCTTTCATACTTGGTACCCTGGCTGCCCGATGGAGGAGGACGCTTACGGCATTCCGAAACCGAAAGACACAGGTGTTGTAGTTCCGACACTGTTGTTCGTCCCATGCGTCGGTTTTGGCACGGGTGGATTCCGTTTGGGCTACGGTGGTGGCTTTTATGACCGCACGTTGGCGACATTGCAACCCCAACCAATAACCGTAGGATTAGGTTACAGCAACGGCTGGGTGGAAGATTTCACCCCTGAAGCGCACGATGTACCGCTGGATGCGATATTGAGCGATACAGGCGTAATGTGGCAGAAATAATGCTGTAGTCGGCGTATTTAATTCCTAATTTGCTATTATAAATATAGCAAAATTGTGCAGTTTTACACAGTTTTGACAGATTTAAACACTCAGCTTTTTCAGTAAGCCCTGCGTCGAGCCATCCAGCCCCACCATATCACCCGACTTCATACGGGCTTCGATGTCTACGGCCAGCACCTTGCCCAGCTCGACACCCCATTGGTCAAAGCTGTTGATGCCCCACACGCTGCCTGCCACGAAAACGCGGTGCTCGTAGAGCGCAATCAAAGCGCCAAAGCTGGCAGGCGTTAAGTTGTCCAACAGCAGGGTGGTACTTGGGCGGTTACCAGGGAAATTTTTATGCCCCCCAGCATCCGCCTTGCCCATCATCAGCGCCTGCGCCTGCGCCACCGCGTTAGCTAACAAGCGCTGCTGATGCCCTGGCAAGCTGTGTTTGGCGTTTTTCACAGCGATGAATTCGACTGGAACCACGTCAGTACCTTGGTGCAACATTTGGAAAAACGCGTGCTGGCCGTTCGTGCCCGGCTCGCCCCAAACGACCGCAGAGGTCGAAAACGACAGCGCTTGGCCATTGGCATCGACTTGTTTGCCATTGCTTTCCATCTCTAGCTGCTGCAAATACGCCGGCAAACGCTTCAAAGCGCTGTGGTAGGGCGTTACGCAACGGCTGGTGAAGCCGTGGAAATTGCGGTACCAAACGTCCAGCAAACCGAGTTTGACGGGCAAATTGCTCTCTAGCGGTTCAGTGCGAAAGTGCTCATCCATCGCATGGGCACCGGCCAGCATGTCCTTAAAACCTTGCGCACCGATGGCAATGGCGATGGGTAACCCAATCGCTGACCACAAAGAATAGCGCCCACCGACCCAGTCCCAAAAACCAAAGGTGGTGCTGATGCCAAACGCGTTAGCGGCAGCAACATTGGTAGTTAATGCCGCAAAATGACGTGAAATACCTTTATTTGTCGTTAAAAGAGATGCTTTGTTGCCATAATTCGCCTCGAACCAGGCTTTGGCAGACGAGGCGTTGGTCATGGTTTCGACGGTGGTGAAGGTTTTTGAGGCGATGAGGAACAGCGTGTTCTCGGCTTTGAGGTTTTTAAGCACAGACACTAACTCATGACCATCGACATTCGACACAAAATGGAGGCGCTTGTTCGCTACTGCAAAGCTGTCCAAAGCTAGCACCGCCATTTGTGGGCCGAGGTCGGAGCCACCTATGCCGATGTTGACGATGTCGGTGATCTGCGCGTCTGCGCGGATCTGTTCGGCGTACGCCAGCATCGAAGTTAGGGTTTGCTGAACCAAGGTTAGATCAGCCTCTAATTCTTTGTTTATGTCTTTGTTTATGTTTTTATTTGCTATACTATTAATAGCTGTTGAGTCAATAAATACGCCGGCTATAAGTGGATTATCTTCATTTTCAGCACTTTTATCGCTTTTATTACCTCTCCTAAGCAACCAGTGCATCACAGCACGGTTTTCGGCGTTGTTCACCTTGTTACCTGCAAACATGGCTTTTAGGTGCGCTTCCACGCCGCTTTGACGTGCCAAATCGAGCAACAAAGCTTGCGCGGTCGCATCCAGCCGATTTTTGGATAGATCAGCAAAAACGTAAGGGGCTTGTTGGCTTAGCTTTTCAAAACGGGTCGAATCAGCGTCAAAAGCATCTCTGGCGTCAAAATGTTTGCCAGTTTTGTCAAAATGCTGCTGCAGCGCTGCCCAAGCAACGGTTTGGTCACCACGAGTTCGGCCGTTTGGCAATGGGAGAATTGGTTTAGAAATACTCATCGCGCGGCCAAAATCAGTTTTTCAAGCTTGGCAGTATCAGCGCAGAAAGCGCGAATGCCTTCAGCGAGCTTGTCCGTCGCCATCGCATCTTCGTTCAAAGCCAAGCGAAAGCTGGCTTCGTTGTAGCTGATGGCGGGAATATCCAAGGTTTTAGCGCTTTCAGGAGCGATTGCGCGGGTCAAGGGCGCATCAGTAGCGGCTAACTGCGCGAGCAATTCAGGGCTGATCGTCAACAAATCGCAACCCGCCAAGGCGATGATTTGCCCCACATTACGAAAGCTGGCACCCATCACCTCGGTCTTGATGCCGTGTTTTTTGTAGTAGTTGTAAATGGCGACGACGGATTGCACGCCTGGGTCGTTCGCGCCTGCTTTGTCGGCTTCTACCCAAGCGACTCCTGCTGATTTTTTATACCAGTCATAAATGCGGCCTACGAAGGGGGAAATCAGCTGCACCTTGGCTTGGCCACAGGCTACTGCTTGGCAGAAGGAGAAGAGCAGCGTTAAATTGGTGCGTATGCCAGCGCGCTCTAGCTCTGCGGCAGCTTGGATGCCCTCCCAAGTAGAAGCAACTTTGATGAGAACGCGGTCGGAAGCAATGCCATTGTCGCGATACAAAGCAATGGTTTTCAAGGCGCGCGCCACCATAGCGGGCGTGTCAAAGCTCAAACGGGCGTCAATCTCCGTCGAAACGCGACCCGGCACGATGTTTAAAATTTTCACGCCGAAGCTGACTAGCAAGTGATCCACGACGTCGTTCAGCGGTTTGCCTTGGCACGCCGCCACTGACGCGGCCAACAGCGGCGCGTATTCTGGCTTTTGCACGGCTTTCAGAATCAACGACGGGTTGGTCGTGGCATCGCGTGGCTTGGAGGCGCTGATTTGTAGAAAATCGCCTGTGTCTGCAACCACCGTGGTGAATTGCTTGAGCTGGGCTAATTGGCTAGCGGGTTTATTTTCTTGGTTCATAGCGCATTATCTCGCTCTAAACCTCAAAAACACAGCATAAAAGGCATCAAAAGCATCAACTTGGTTACGAAATTTATAAAGCTGAATTACCTGCAGTCAAGTGGCCGCAACCACGGATACGCCATGCGACGCTAAGCTGAGGTTGACTTCTGCACCCAGGGGCAAAACATCCGTCAAATCAGGTGAAACGACAAAAATCTTGCCTAATTCTGTGTCAAAACTGTATTCATAAAAGCTGCCTAAGTAAGCTGATTTCACCAGATTGGCAGCCATGCCATCACCAGCTCGATGGATTTGCCATGCTTCAGGGCGCACCGCTACTTTGATCGCACCGGCGGGAATGGCATTGCGTGGCTTGATTTGCATGGAGCCGACTTGCACCGCACCACTAGGCAATGCGGTGGCAGGAAACAGCATCGCTTCGCCCATAAAGCCAGCGACAAATTCAGTTTGTGGGCGCTCGTACAAATCTTGCGGTGTGCCGCGCTGGGCGATGATGCCGTGGTCCATCACGATGATTTGGTCACTCACAGCCAATGCTTCACTTTGGTCATGCGTGACGTAGGCGACGGTGAGTTTCAAGCGCTGCTGCAAGCCACGAATTTCTTCGCGCATTTCACGACGCAAGCGGGCGTCCAAGTTTGACAATGGCTCGTCAAACAAGAGCACGGCAGGCTCTAAAACCAGCGCGCGCGCAAGTGCGACGCGTTGCTGCTGACCGCCTGATAATTCGCTGGGCAATCTATCATCAAAGCCGACCAAGCCAACATTTTTTAAAGCTTCACCGCCACGGCTTCGCGCTTCATCTTTGGCGATGCCTGACATTTTGAGTCCATACATCACGTTTTCCGCAACATTCATGTGCGGAAACAAGGCGTAGCTTTGGAACATCATGCTGACATTGCGCTGCGCCGGACCAAGCGTGGTGACGTCTTGTCCATCCATGATTATTTGGCCAGATGTTGGCGATTCAAGACCGGCAATCATACGCAAAGTGGTCGTTTTACCGCAGCCAGAGGGGCCAAGAATCGTGGTCAGACTTCCTTTTTTGATTTCAAAAGTAATTCCTTTGACAGCCAATGGGGCAGATGCGTCTGTGCCATAGCGCTTTGTGATATTTTTAAATTCAACACCGTGGTTCATGTTTTTCTCTTCGAATTTTTTGTAGTTTCTTGTAATTTCTTGTGGTTACTTGCGGCATCTGTCCTCTATATGAGACTAATGCGCAGCAATAGCTACCGTCAGCGCGCCAGCTTTACGACGACCCAACTTACGTTCACCCACTAAGAATTGAATCAGCGCAATAGCAAGCGACATCAAAATCATCAGCACCGTGCAATAAGCCAACGCGACACCATAGTCGCCATTTCCCACACGGCCAATGATGTAGGTTGTGGCTAACTCGTTTTCCGCCGTCACCAAGAAGATCACAGCGGACACCGTGGTGATCGCGCGCACAAAGCTGTAAACCAAGGCTGCAACCAGTGCGGGCTTCAGCAAAGGCAGCACCACATAGCGTAAGGTTTGCACACTGCCTGCGCGCAACATCATCGAAGCTTCATCCAGCGATTTGTCTAACTGCTTGAAGGCTGCTGTTCCCGCGCGCACGCCCACTGGCAGGTTGCGAAACATAAAGCATAAAATAATAATCAACGCGGTACCCGTTAACTCGAACGGGGGAATATTGAACGCCAAAATATAACTGACACCCAACACCGTGCCAGGTATCGCAAAAGCCAAAAGTGCTGCAAACTCAAACAACCGCTGCCCTTTGAATTCGGTACGCGCCAGTAGATAGGCAATCAATAGACCAGCAGTAGCAGTCATGGGAGCGGATATCGCAGCGAGCTTGAGCGTTGTGAAGAGCGAGTTCCATGCCGTTCCCGCCCATACCAAGCCATGCTCTGCCCATTCGAGTGAAAACGCAGTTCTAAAATGCTCTAGAGTCAGCGTGTAGTCGCGACCCCAAGTTTTGACGAACCCACCTGCGAATGCAAATAAGTAAACAACAACTGTGAACGCCATCCAAGGCAGTGCTGTGGCATATACCAAGCGCTTAACATTTTTAGGTAAGCCCATCGCGATACCGCCATCACCTTTGCCGCTCACCGTGGTGTAGTTTTTGTTACCCAACACGGTACGTTGAATAGCAAATATAGTGAGCGCGAATAATGTCAATATCCAAGCCAAGGAAGCGGCACGGCCTTGGTCATACTGCGCGCCGACGATAGCAAAGAAAATCTCAGTACTCAGTACAGAGAACTGCCCGCCTACGACGATTGGGTTACCAAAATCAGCCATGCTTTCAATAAAGCCGACTAAAAATGCATTGGCCAAACCTGGTTTCAAAAGCGGCAACGTGACCGTCATAAACGTTTGATTTGGCGTGGCTCGCAAGGTTTGCGCAGCTTCTTCTAAGCTAGGCGCAATGCCTTGAACCACGCCACGCATGATCATGTAAGCAATGGGCGTGAACGCAAAAGTTTGTGCCACCCAAACGCCGAACCAACCATAAAACCAGCGCGTAGGCTGAATGCCAAAAGCAAATTCAAGAAATTGGTTGACGACACCAGCGCGACCAAACAACAAAATCAACCCCAAACCAACGACAAACGGTGGCGTGATGATGGGTAACAGCGCCAAAATATTCAGCGGTTTTGCGAATCGTTTGCTGGCACGCTCGGACATCAGCGCCATCAAGGTGGCCAAAATCACGGTACTGGTAGCTGTCATCAAGCCTAAAAACAGGGTGTTCCATGCAACGCCACAACGCTGCCCACCAGCTAAACAACTTAGTCCAAAGTTACGCTCACTCGCAATACGATCCCACAAAGCAAAGATGGACCAGCCGCCATCTTCTAACTTAAAGGCGCTACTCAAAGCTTTAAGTACCGGAAACAAAATAAACAGTGCGAGCATGAAGCCACAAGCCACGACAGCAGCCGCGATGAACAAATCGCCTTTAAAGTAACCGAGGCGCGCCACACCAAAGGCCATAACGACGACGAGCGAAGCCAAAGCCAGAAATCCGCCCCAGCCGATGCCAAACTGGGTGATGCTTAGCTCGCCGAAGCTGCTGTTCAAAGCTTCAAACGACCAGCCTTTGGCGCCGATGGAGAAACCAGAAACCATCAAACCCGCCATACCAAGCCCGCCAGCCATCAATAGTAAAGCGCCTTGTTGTTTATTAGGCCGCATAGTTGCTGCTACAGCTGCCATCAATAGCGCAGCGACTCCCACGCCTAACCAATTGCGCTTGTAAGCAAAAATCTGCATCAAACCATTGCCGGCTTGATCGTTTGAGAAAACTTGTGGAATCGACAACAAGCCGTTGGTGTCTTGAATGGCGTACCAAGGAAAGCCTATGTAGGCCAATGCGCCAAGCGCAATCCAGCACCAAATACCACTATTGACTGCCTGCCCGGGTACTTTAGCGGTGGGATTTTTTTTCATTCGAACCTCAAAAAACTAAATATCGCTACTTAGATGCCGTCTATTTCTCAGCGCGGCAAAGAATTCACTTCCCTTTCCCACTTGGCAATCAACCGGCGACGCTCAGCAGAAGCACCGTATTTCGCGTAGTCGTAGTTAATGAATTTGATTTTCTTAAAATCAGGAACACGTGGGTCTACTTTGGTGGCCTTGTTAGATGGCAGCTGGAATTGCTTCGCAGCAGCCGCCATTTCCTGTGCAGAAGGTGTGATCGCCCATTCGTAGAACTTCTTAGCCGCATCCACATTGCGTGCGCCTTTGATGATGCTCATAGAGCCAATTTCAGCACCAGTGCCCTCTGAAGGCGTGATTGTTTCAACGGGAAAGCCTTGCATTTTTTCGCCTGGGCCATCATGTACAAAGCTGATGGAGACTGCCGTTTCGCCGCGCGCAACTGCCTTGATAGGGCCCGTACCTGAGCGTGTGTATTGGCTGATGTTTTTATGCAAAGACTTCATGTACTCAAACGCTTTGTCTTCACCCATGAGCTGAACCAGCGTAGCAATCATGGTGTAAGCGGTGCCGCTGGAGGCTGGATTAGCGACTTGAATGTCGCCCTTGTATTCAGGCTTCAGTAAATCAGCCCAAGATTTCGGAACAGGCAATTTTTTCTTGGCTAGCAACTCTGTGTTGTAGCCAAACCCTAGAGGGCCTGTATAAATACCAACAGTTTTATAACCAGACTGCGCTGCTTGCTGCTGCGCCCAAGGGTACAACTGGGGCAAAGAAGGCGATTTATATTCCATCGACAAACCCGCCTCAGCAGCTTGCAAATGCGGGTCACCCGTACCACCATACCAAATATCGGTCTTTGGATTTTCCTTTTCAGCGATCAACTGTGCCAAAGCTTCGCCAGACCCTTTCATAGACATATTGACCTTGGTACCCGACGTACGAGCGTAAACGGTAGCTATCATATTGCAATGCTCAGCTTGAACTGAACAAATGATGTTGACCTGGCCATCAGCCCAAGCATTTAAAGAACCATTAGCTACAAACAATATAGCGACCGCTTTGCATAGATGAGATATTTTGAATTTCATGTTGAATAAGGATTAAAAGTAATTAAGTTACCTATAAATCTTACTCAACTGCCTTACCGAATACATAGGGGAAAACACTTAATTCATCAATAAAACAAGCGCTGTTGAATGAGATTTTTATAATTTATTGATCAGTTTATGAAACTGAGTTACACTCATACTCTCACTTCTTGGCTTAACAGTTACATCACTTTTCGGGAAAATCATGAGTTTTGACTTGGTTATATTCGGTGGCACAGGCGATTTGGCATGGCGCAAACTCTTACCGGCTATGTTTCAAGCGTTTCGACATGGCAGCTTACCTACGGATGGGCGCATCATTGGCGTTGGCCGTGAAGCGATGACCGATGAGGCTTATCGAACCCAGATCAAGACGCGTTTTGACGCTGTTGACCCCACCAAGAGACCCAATAGCGACGAATTTGATCGTTTCGCCACGAGTTTGTTTTACTTGCAAATGGATTTGTCGAAAGGCGAGTATTACGCCAACTTGTCCGCGACGTTAAATTCACGACATGCAGACACGGTTGTTATGTACGTTGCAACAGCACCTGCCCTGTTCACGACGGTATGCGAGCAAATTGCGATTGCAGGCTTAAATGGGCCACGCACTCGCGTGGTACTAGAAAAACCCTTGGGACATGATTTAGCCTCCAACC
The DNA here is from genome assembly GCA_031390045.1 of Polaromonas sp. Taxonomy (GTDB): domain Bacteria; phylum Pseudomonadota; class Gammaproteobacteria; order Burkholderiales; family Burkholderiaceae_C; genus Aalborgiella. The sequence goes on along the minus strand of JANMTB010000135.1, from coordinate 11,346 downwards.
GCGTTATCAATGACACTGTGAGACGCGTATTAACTGAAAACCAAGTTTTTCGCATTGACCACTATTTAGGCAAACCTTCTGTTCAAAACTTATTTGCGTTACGCTTTGGAAACTCATTGTTTGAGCCGCTTTGGCGCAGAGAAAATATAGCAAACATACAAATAACCATAGCAGAAGATCTTGGTGTTGAGACCCGTGGCGCATTTTATGAAAACACAGGCGCTTTGCGCGATATGGTGCAAAACCATGCGTTGCAATTGTTGTGTGCGATTGGCATGGAGCCGCCTATCAATGCGCATGCGGATGCTATCCGTGACGAAAAGCTCAAAGTCTTACGTTCGCTTAAACCGTGGACTCCAGAAGCTTTGCAGCAGCATGTTATTCGTGGGCAGTACAGTGCCGGCTCAATTGGTGGGAAATCGGTGCCTGGCTACCGGCAAGAAACCGATGTCAACACGGAGAGTCAGACAGAAACTTTTGTTGCACTGCGCTGCGAAATTGCCAACTGGCGATGGGCTGGTGTACCGTTTTACATTCGCACGGGTAAGCGCTTAGGTGCACGTGATGCTTCGATTGTGATCAATTTCAGGCCAGCACCTCATGCTATTTACCAATCGCCTGCAGGTGCAGCAAATCGCTTGGTGATTAACCTCCAGCCCAAGGATGGCTTAGAGTTGCATTTATTTTCTCAAGGTGCCAATCAGCGCACCCCTGCAAGTAAAAATTCACAAACGCTGGTACCCGTTCAACTCGATCTGGATTTTGACAAGCGCTTCGGCAATGAACGCGTGGGTGCATACGAGCGTTTGTTGCTAGACGTTCTGGCTGGACGCTTGAATCTTTTCGTGCGCAGCGATGAGCAAGAATGCGCGTGGCGTTGGGTTGAGCCTATTTTGGACGCTTGGAAAGCCGATACGCAAGGCCCACGCTCTTACGCAGCCGGTAGTTGGGGGCCAAGTGCTTCTAGTGCCATGATCGCTAAAGATGGCTTTTGCTGGAGTGAAGAATGTTAGATCGCGTAAAAGCTTCTTTGAGCTCTCTAGCGCCCGCTGAGCAACGCGTTGGCAAACTCGTGCTGAGTGATCCGCGCGCTTTTGCGAAGTTGCCAATCAGCACACTAGCGGACAAAGCACATGTTAGTAAACCTACGGTTGTTCGATTCTGTCGCAGCATGGGCTACGACGGTTTGTCTGACTTCAAACTCAAACTCGCTGGCAGCGTGAACGAGGGCGTTCCCTTCATTCACCGCAGTGTAGATGCTGACGACAAAACGGGCGATGTCATGGTCAAAGTCATCGATAACACCGTGGCCGCATTTTTAAAATACAGAAACGACGCCAGCACGGGATCCATCGAGAAAGCGGTGACGGTTTTGGCTGAAACCTTCAAGACTGGCAAGCGTATAGAATTTTTTGGTGCAGGTAACTCTGGCATCGTTGCGCAGGATGCACAGCACAAATTTTTTCGGCTTGGTGTCAACACAATTGCCTACAGCGACGGTCATATGCAGGTCATGAGCGCTTCACTTTTAGGTGCAGGTGATTGCGTCGTTATTATCTCAAACTCTGGCAGAACCCGGGATTTGATGGATGCCTGCGATATTGCGCGCAAAAATGACGCAACAACGATTGTGATCACCACCAGTGGATCGCCACTGGCATCTGCAGGCTACATTCACTTGGCAGCCGATCACCCGGAAGGTTTTGACCGATATAGCCCCATGGTGTCGCGCTTAATGCATTTGTTGATTATTGATATTTTGGCAACCTGTGTTGCCTTGCGTATCGGTGGCGCTACTTTGCAACCTAAGTTGCAAAATATGAAAAACAACTTGCGCAGTAAACGCTACGCTTAATCTAAACCACGTCTTTTATAGGCGGTTTTCTTCAACCGCATGGCAGGCCACTTTGATGCCTTGGATAGACAGTAATTGTGGTCTCTCAACACGGCAGCGGTCGTTTGCAAGTGGGCAACGTGGATTAAAAGCACAGCCACTGGGTGGGTTCAATGGGTTTGGCACCTCGCCTTGAACAGCAGTACGTTGCTTGCCCGTATCGTGCATCTTCGGAATGGCCTCTAACAACATGCGAGTGTAGGGATGCCGTGGATTTTCAAACAAAGTCTGCTTATCTGCTAACTCCACCAAGCGGCCTAAATACATCACGCCAACATGATCGCTTACGTGACGAACAACTGCCAAGTTGTGCGAAATGAATAAGTAAGTCAACCCTAGGTTGCGCTGCAAGTCCTTCATGATATTCAGCACTTGAGCTTGCACGCTGACGTCGAGCGCTGAAGTGGGTTCGTCACACACCAAAAAATCAGGCTGCGTGGCCAATGCACGTGCAATAGAAATACGTTGTCGCTGACCACCCGAGAATTGATGCGGATATTTAACCCCGTCAAGTGGACTCAGCCCAACCGATTGCAGCAACTCCCCGACCCGCTTCTTTAAAGCCGCCTTTTCAGTGACGATGCCATGCTCTAGCAAAGGCTCGCCTACGATATCTTCAACCAACCAGCGTGGGTTCAAGCTGGCATACGGGTCTTGAAAAATCATTTGAACGCGACGACGCAGCTTCAAGCCTTCAGGTGTTTTGTAGGCAGCGTGTGCATCTTGGCCATCAAAAATAAAATCGCCACGTGTAGGCTGATACAAACCAACCAGTAATCGCGCAACGGTGCTTTTGCCACAACCTGACTCTCCCACCAAAGCCAAAGTTTTACCTTTTTCAATCTCGAAACTCACACCGTCAACAGCATGAAGCAGCAGACGCGGTTTACGTTCAATGACACGGTTCAGCCACGGTGGTGACACATCAAAGCTCATCGCTAAATCATTGGCTTTAACCAATATGTTTCTATTAAAATTTTTATCTGTAGCCGGCGTATTTATTGCCTCTTTAGCTATATTATTCATAGTGTTTATATAACTTCAGTGTGCAACCAGCAAGCAGCGTGGGTTGTCCCTGTGTAAACCAAACTAGGACGATCAACATGACATTTATCCATCACTTTTTCGCAGCGTGGATTGAAGGCGCATCCAGTAGGTATTGCATTTAAGCGTGGCATAGCGCCATCGATTTGGTGTAAATACTCTCTGTCTATCTCAATATCTGGTATGGCAGCCATCAAACCAGCCGTGTATGGATGTTTGGGGTGGTTAATCACTTCATGAACAGAGCCGATTTCAGCAATACGACCTGCATAAAGCACAGCGACACGATCGCAGGTTTCAGCGATGACGCCCATGTCATGTGTGATCAACATCACTGCCGCACCCCGTTTTTTGCAAATATCTTTAAGCAAGCTGATGATCTGCGCTTGGATAGAGACATCCAAAGCAGTTGTTGGCTCATCAGCAACAATTAATTTCGGCTCTGCTGCTAAGGCAAGTGCAATCACCACCCGCTGGCGCATGCCACCACTGAATTGGTGTGGAAAATGATCGATACGCTGTTCAGCTGCTGGAATACCTGTGTCTTGCAACAGCGAAATTGCGCGGTCGCGGGCTTCTGCTTTGCTAACCGGTAAATGTGCCAATATTGTTTCAGTCAACTGTCTGCCAACACTGAACAAGGGATTCAACGAAGTCAACGGATCCTGAAAAATAGCTCCGATGCGTTTGCCGCGCACATGACGCATATGCTCATGACTAAGCTGGTCAATTCGCTGGCCTTCCAGAATGATTTGACCACTGGCGATGCGTCCTGGTGGCTCCAGCAAACCAATAATCGCGGCACCTGTGAGTGACTTTCCAGCGCCGGACTCTCCCACTACACCTAAAATTTCTCCAGGCGCAATGTCAAATGAAATATCGTCTATCGCACGCAGTGTGCCATGACGGTTCGGAAATTCAATCACCAAGTTTTTAACTTGAAGTAAGGGTCGCTTTTGTTCGGTTATCGTCATGAAAGACATGTCAGGATAAATTTAAAATACTTCACCGCAGCTTTGGATTAAGCGCATCTCGCAACCAATCGCCCAACAAATTGACACTCAAGGCAATGACGACCAACATCATGCCCGGGAACAGTGCTATCCACCATTCGCCAGAAAATAAGTAATCATTGCCAACGCGAATCAATGTCCCTAGAGATGGTGCGGTTGGCGGTGACCCAACGCCCAAAAATGACAACGTTGCTTCAATGATGATGGCTGTTGCTACTTGGATCGTAGCCAATACCAACACAGGCCCCAGAACATTTGGCAAAACATGTTTGCGCATGATTCGTGATGAACTCACGCCGGTGACGCGCGCGGCTTGCACATATTCTTTATTGCGCTCCACCATCGTCGTGCCACGCACCGTACGCGCATACTGAACCCAGCCAGTCAATGTGATAGAAACAACCAAGACCCCCAGCGCCAAGCTGTCCTGCGCATTCGGGAAAAGTGCACGACCTACACCCGCAATCAACAAAGCGACCAAAATGGGAGGAAAAGAGAGCATCACATCGCACAAACGCATCAAAAAAGTATCGACCCAGCCGCCTAAAAACCCAGCAAGCAAGCCGAAGCTGACACCGATGAGCACAGACAAAATCACAGAAATAATACCAACGGCCAATGAAATGCGCGCGCCGTACATCAAAGCAGACAAAATATCACGGCCTTGATCGTCTGTGCCGAAAACGAATTTTGAGGTGCCAGTGTCATACCATGCAGGCGGCAGACGAGCATTGCTCAACTCAAGTGTGGTCAAGTCAAACGGGTTATGTGGCGCGACAAAGCCAGCAAAGACAGCGCAAAAGACACAGAAAAATGCAACGGCAGCTGCAGTCATCGCAAGGGGTGAATTGCGAAAACTGTGGCCTACATCGCTATGCCACCACGTTACAAGGCTTGACCTTGGCTGAGATTTCACAATGGTGTTCACAAGCAAACTTTACAATTAATTGTTTTAAATGATTTAAATGTTTTAAATTTCGAACTAAGCTAGTTTTAAATTTTTATTTATTTACTTTGATAAATTTCCAAGGCATTTCATTGCCTGGTAATTGCACCAAATCAATGCTCTTTTTAACGCCCCAGCTAAGCGACTGTTGGTGCAAAGGCAAATGCCCAATATCGTCTTGATGAATCTTCAGCGCTTCGCGAATCATGGCGTTGCGTTTAACGTCGTCTGTTTCAGATCCTACTTTGACTGTGAGTTCATCGATTTTTGGATTGCTATAAGCGCCTAGATTGAACTGGCCACGACCGCCTTCGCCAGGTGATGCCATGATTGGATTCATCACGTTGTGCGCATCTACCGTGCTACTGGTCCATCCAAGCATATAAAAACTGGTATTTCGGCTCAAAATTTTTGGAAAGTAGGTGCCTTTGGTTTCGGCTTCTAAATTAATTTTCACGCCAATTTTTGACAAGTTAGCAGCCACTGTTTGGCAAATTTCGCCATCGTTGACATAGCGATCATTCGGGCAATTCATCTTCAATTCAAACCCGGCACCATAGCCCGCTTCCGTCATCAGTTTTTTCGCTGCCTCGACATCATAAGGAATACGAGTCGCTAAATCAGCGGCATGGCCTTTTACTTGCGGTGGTACCAGCATGGCTGCAGGTACAGAAGCACCGCGCATTACTGTCTTTTTAATGCCTTCAATATCAATCGCTTGGTAAAACGCTTTGCGCACGCGAATGTCTTTGAATGGGTTTTTACCTTTCACATTAGAAAAAAGTAATTCGTCGCGCTTTTGGTCCATGCCCAAAAAGATAATTCGCAACTCGGAACCTTGTAACACTTTGAGATTTGCATTTGACTGAATGCGAGCAACGTCTTGCACAGGTACGGGGTCCATGATGTCAATTTCACCAGACAGCAATGCTGCTACGCGCGTGCTGTCGTTGCCAATCGGCGTGAAGATGACTTCATCAACGTTTCCATCAACCTTACCCCAGTAGTTGCCGCTGCGAGAAAACACGGTACGAATATTTGGCTGGCGTTCGCGTGCTCGGTAAGGTCCTGTTCCATTGGCGCGGAATGATGCAGCGTTTTCAATGCCTTTACGGCGATCAACGGGTTTGGTGGCTTGGTTAGTTTCGCACCACTTTTTGCTCATCTGTAGCCAACCAGTGAATAATTCAGGCAAGATAGGAAACGGGTTATTCAGTACAAAATCTACCGTATGGTCGTCAATTTTTTTGACTTCTTTGATTTGTCCGACGTAGCTTTTCATGTCAGAGCCAACGTCTTTAGCGCGCTCATAATTGAAAATCACATCGTCTGCAGTGAATGGCGTACCGTCATGGAATTGCACGTTTTTGCGCAGATTAAAGCGCCAAACCGTAGGCGATGTTTGCTTCCAGTCAGTAGCTAACGCTGGAACTAGTTTGTAATCGCGATCACGCGTTACCAACGGTTCGTAAACATTGGTTAGTACCGTCAGCTGCAATGATTCGTTAAGCGAATGCGGATCTAAGGACAATGCATCACCTTGATTTGCAATTCTTAAAGTCACCGCTGAAGCTACAAAAATCATAGCGCTAAAAGCATACAATACGCCGGCTACAACTATTTTTTTCTTAAAATTCATGGTTTTCTCCAATTATACGATTTACTTATTTTAAAATATAAAAAACATAAACTAACCAAGAACGGGCATTGACTGCTCTATCAAACTGGCATACAAAGCACTTCCCAGCGGCAAAACATCATCATTGAAGTCATATCTGCTATTGTGCAAAAAACAGCCGTTTGGGCTGCCTTGACCTAAGCGCATATAAGCGCCTGGCACGACTTGCAACATAAAAGAAAAATCTTCACCGCCCATACTGGGTGCCATATTGCGAATCACGCGAGATTCACCGACTAAACTTGCTGCGACATCCGATGCAAATTGTGCCTCGGGCAAGGTGTTTACGGTAGCGGGGTAAACCCGCTCGTAAATGACAGTAGCCTGAGCGCCAAAGCCTGCTGCGACAGACTCGCATAGCGCGCGAAGCCGTTGTTCAACCAAATCTTGAATCTCTGTACGATAGGTGCGCACAGTGCCTACCAAATTTACTGCTCCAGGAATCACACTCATTGCGCCTGGGTTGCCGCCTTGTACAGAGCAAATACTGACGACCACTTGGTCAACAGCAGCCACGTTGCGCGAGGCAATGCTTTGCACAGCGGTGATGATGTGCGCTGCCACCAAAATAGGGTCGATACAATTTTGCGGTCGTGCACCATGGCCACCTTTGCCCGTGATGATGATTTCGATGCGATCTACAGCTGCCTGCATCGGCCCTGGCGTAATGCCTATGACGCCAGCTTCGGTTTCTGGCGAGTTGTGTATCGCATAGGCCGCCTGTGCAGGAAAGCGCTCGAACAGACCATCTTGAATCATCGCCCGCGCGCCCGCGTACCCTTCCTCGCCGGGCTGAAAAATCAACACGGCAGTACCGTCAAAATTGCGTGTTTCCGCAAGATAGCGCGCAGCGCCGACCAGCATTGTTGTATGTCCATCGTGCCCGCAGGCATGCATGAGGCCTTGCTTGCTTGATTTCCATGACACGTCGTTGTGTTCTTGAAGCGGCAAAGCGTCCATATCTGCGCGCAAAGCAATCATTTTTTTAGAGGTGTTTGTTTGACCGCGAATGATAGCGACCACACCCGTTTTGCCAATCCCGGTGTGCAGCTCATCCACGCCGCATAAACGTACAGCCTGCTCAACGCGACCTGATGTGTAAACCTCTTCAAAGCCTAGCTCTGGATGCGCATGCAAATCGCGCCTAAACGCGGTTAACTCGGGGTGAAACTTAGCAATATGTGCGAACGCACGACCTGCACCTAAATTGCGCGCTGACGTCATCAATGACCTCCCGCATTGCTGAAACTCAGACGCGGATCAACTGCAAAATAGAGCAAATCAACCACCAAATTAATCACCACAAAGATCAACGCAATCAGACATAAATAGGCTGCCATCACGGGAATATCGGCAAACGTGACTGCTTGTATGAACAACAACCCCATGCCTGGCCACTGGAAAACCGACTCGGTAATGATGGCAAACGCAATAACCGCACCCAATTGCAAACCAATGATGGTGATCACAGGCACCAAGGTGTTTTTAAGCGCATGACTGAAATGGATAGAACTGTCAGACAAGCCGCGTGCCCGCGCAAACTTGATGTAATCAGTGCGCAGCACTTCTAGCATTTCTGCACGCACCAAACGCATGATCAATGTCAGCTGGAAGACCGCCAACGTGATGGCAGGTAAGACAATGTGCTTCAAACCATCGACCGTCAGCAAACCAGTGCTCCACCAACCTAGCTGCGTCGTATCGCCTCTGCCAAAACTTGGTAACACGCCCAGCCAGACAGCAAACACCAAAATCAACAAAATGCCGATTAAAAATGTAGGGAGTGACACGCCAAGTAGCGAGATCGTCATGAACATTTGACTCAAAAAAGAGCCACGTTTGAGCGCAGCATAAACACCCATAGGAATGCCCACTATCAACGCCAAGAAGACGGCAACAAAAGCCAACTCCAATGTGGCTGGTAAGCGCTCAGCAATCAAACGTGATACTTTTGCACCTTGTCGGTAGCTGATGCCAAACTCGCCTTGAACAGCGTTGCCTAAAAAATGCCAAAACTGAACAATGAAAGGCTTGTCCAAACCCAAGTCAGTGCGTAGTTGTGTGATTTGGTCTGGCAGCGCATCAACACCTAATAAGGATTGGACAGGATCCCCAACAAATTGGAAGAGCATGAATGCTATGAAAGACACGACTACCATCACCACCATGGCTTGAAGTAATCGTCTGAGCACGAAAGCGAGCATTTAATATTTGCACCGTGTAAATAAAACTATCCTAGCATTTAATGTGCCAAATCGACATAGGATTTTCCATGAGACAGAACTATTCGACCGATTATTTACTTTTTGTTTTTTCCAAAGTGCATGGAACCGTATGAGGCGACTGTTTGTGATTGTGTGTTGTCACTGTCAGTCATGATGCCGACGCGCAGTAAATCTCCTGGCGCTTCACCGAACGCTTTTTCATAGTCGGCTCGAATATTTCGTTCGTAATCTAACCATTGACGTAAATTTCTTGCGCCTGACTCCACTACGATGCTGCGTATTCTGTCAGTTCTAGGATTGACGACAACGCTTCCAGGCTCGCGTTTGTTGCACCACACGTACATCAAGGTGGCGTAGGGCAAAGCTTCGCCCGATAGCATTTCCGCCATCTCTGACAACATTACATTTTTGACGGAAAATTTACTTTTATCGCCCCCAAAAATGAGCACGATGCGAACCGGAGAATCATCAAAATCTCGTTCCGCGAGATCGGCGTTACGGATCAATTCTGGCACATGCCATGAAAATTTGACGACATCTAAATCAGCGGATGCGATATGCAAATCGCGGCGCAACATACTCGCAGACGATGTAGACCGTGCGTGAATAGCATCACGGCCACGTTGTTGGCCAAAGCTGTAATCTGTTTGTTTTTTGCTTGGTAATATCAAATGCTGCCAAGGCGCGTTATCCGACGCGGTTTGACTCTTGTGTGGTACCAGCGCTGGCTCGGATGTAGAACACGCTTGCATAAAAAGCAAGCTCAGCAGAAGCAAAGAATTTAGAAACAGTCGCATAACAAGCAAACTTAAATATTTAAGCTAAAAGTCATTGTGCCGGCGCATAAAAAAGCCGCTTGAGTTACCTCAAGCGGCTTTTAGTTCTTTTTCTACATAAAACTAGCTTACGCCAGCGTTATATTAGAAAGAGTGGCGAATACCGAAGTCGTAGCCAGTTGAAGAACCGTTAGCAGCTGTAGAAGAGCCGTTCAAAGCTTGCTTCGCACCACCAGAGTTGCTCACACGTGCCAATGTTGCATAAGCAGCAGTACGCTTAGACAAGTTGTGCACATAACCCAAAGCGAACTTGTTGGTTTTTGGTGTACCAGCTGCGTCAGTTTTGTATGTACCGTAAGAGCCGCGGATTTCGCCAGCGCCGACAGGTGCATTCAAGCCAACCATGAAGCCTTTACCAGTCGTAGCACCGTTTTTGTCTTGGTCATACAAACCGCTGATTTTTGCTACGCCGAAGTCATAGCTAGCACCAGCGTTGGTGGTTGTGATGTTGCCAGCAGCATATGTAGTACGGCTGTAGGCAAGGTTAGCAGCGATTGGGCCAGCACCGTAGCCAAAACGCAAGCCGAAGCCGTTGCCGTTTTTAGCACCAGTAGAAGCGTTTTCGCCCATAGCGTACTGAACTTGACCGTTGAAACCACCCAAGTTGCCTGGCAAGAAGTAGCCAATGCTGTTAGATGCGCGAACTGCTGTTGGGCCACCCAATGAAGAGTTCAAGAGTTGGCTAGTGCCCACGCCGTTGGTACCAAATGCGTCATACACAGTGTGGTTCCAGAATTGTGGCGTGTAGTCACGGCCTAAACGAATTTCACCGAAGCCGCCACCGAGGCTAACTGTTGAACGACGGTTGAATGTCAAACCTTGTGTACCAGCGCGAACTGGGCTGTTAGCACCAGTTGCTGCATCAAATGCGCCAACTGCTTGGTTGTTAGTGCTTGTAGCAGCACCAGTACCGTTGTCATTGTTCACGCCAGCTTCCAAATGGAAACTTGCATTCAAACCGCCACCGAGGTCTTCAACACCACGGAAACCCAAACGGCTAGAGTTGTAGCCAGAGTTAGTCAATTGTGTCAAGTTAGACACTGAACCTTTGCCGAAAGCCAAAGTGCCGTCAACAACACCAAACAGAGTTACTGAAGATTGTGCGAATGCTGCGCCAGAAGCTGCCAACACTGCCATTGCGAGTAGGGTTTTTTTCATTTAAAAATTCTCCAAAGTTGAACATAGGGCTCCGGTCTTTTGTGTGATTTTCGTCACACGCCAGATGCCCGGGCCAACCTCCTTGCGGGAAGTTGTATGTATTGAACCAAAGCCGCGGCCACTTCGCAAACGCTTTAGGCAAAAAAGGGCTATTTAATTGAAAAACGTTGCACAACTGCAACAATTCCCTAGCTTGCCGCGCCTATAAACACACAAAAACAGCACCTTTTCAGTCGCGTTAAGATAGCACTTATGTTCAAAGACCAAGTGATTTCCACACTCGACACAGCCTTACGCACCTTGTTTGCCGAACCACGCGCCACGCGGCCTTACCCACTGCCGACGACACTGGACATGCAACCAGCTCCTCTTATTGCCGAGGACAAAGCACATGCGGGCGCTTTGATGCGGGTTAACCATGTGGGCGAAGTCTGCGCCCAAGCACTCTACACAGCGGGTGCCTTTGCAACCAACAACGCAGCCACCAAAGCACATTTCATCGCTGCAGCCAAAGAGGAAACCGACCATTTGGCGTGGACCAAGACGCGTTTG
>JANMTB010000117.1:0-1693 GCA_031390045.1 Polaromonas sp. | reverse complement strand
GTGATTTTGCAAGGCATGGCTTGGCTGGGGCTGAACCACGACGAAGGCCCGTTCTACCAAATGCAGCGCATGCCGCGCTACAAAGAAGTCTTGGCACAGTTGGTTGCTTCAGGTCATGTCTATCCTTGCTACATGAGCGTGACCGAGCTGGACGCCTTGCGTGAAGCACAAATGGCCGCCAAACAAAAACCCCGCTACGACGGCACATGGCGGCCCGAGCCAGGCAAAACATTGCCGCCCGTACCAGCAGGCGTGCCGCCCGTGCTACGGTTTAAAAACCCACAAACTGGTTCAGTCGTGTGGGAAGACAAAGTCAAAGGTCGCATTGAAATCAACAACGACGAGCTGGACGATTTGGTGATTGCACGCCCTGCACCTCTGGGCGAGATCGGCACACCGACCTACAACTTTTGCGTGGTGGTGGACGATTTAGACATGGCCATTACCCATGTGATTCGGGGTGATGACCACGTCAACAACACACCTCGCCAGATCAACATCTTCAACGCCTTGGGCAAAGAGCCTCCGGTTTATGCGCATTTACCCACAGTGCTGAACGAGCAGGGCGAGAAAATGAGCAAGCGTGCAGGTGCTAAGCCCGTCACGCAGTTTGCGGAAGATGGCTACTTGCCAGATGCGGTGGTCAACTACTTGGCGCGTTTGGGCTGGAGCCATGGTGACGACGAAATTTTCAGCCGTGAACAATTTGTGTCGTGGTTCAATTTAGACCATTTAGGTAAAAGCGCAGCGCAGTTTGACGAAGCTAAGCTACGCTGGGTCAACGGCCAGCACATCAAAGCCATGCCGGATGAGCAACTTGCGCCCTTGGTTGCGGCGCAGTTGGCCAAGCGCGGTATTACTGCAGATGCGCGTTTGCCAGCTATTTGTGCGCTGTTCAAAGACCGTTGCGACACTACCGTGGTGTTGGCGGATTGGGCGGCTGCCTTTTATGCTGATGTTCAAATCAAACCAGAAGATTTGACTCAGCACGTGACAGAGACTATCAAACCCGCGCTGCAAAAATTGGCTGAAAGGCTCAAAACTTGTGAGTGGGACAAGGCCGCTATTGCCACTGCTATCAAAGAAGTTTTGGCAGCGCACAGCCTCAAAATGCCGCAATTGGCCATGCCAGTGCGTGTTTTGTTGATGGGAACACCACAAACACCGTCATTAGATGCCATCATTGCGCTATTTTCTAGGCAGGAAGTTTTGACGCGCTTGCAAACAGCCTGATTTTCAAGCTATAATTAAAGGCTCGGAAGAATGCGAAATGTGAGTTTTGCGTTGCTTTGGTTAGAAGATTTGTTGGATGTTATTGGGGGTATAGCTCAGTTGGTAGAGCGCTTGCATGGCATGCAAGAGGTCAGCAGTTCGATTCTGCTTACCTCCACCAGAGACTTTTGAGAGTTAGTTGTTGGTTTGAAGTATGAGTTTAGTGGGTTTGAAAAAATCCACGCCGGAAGTTCCAAGGTTTTGACCCCATCGTCTAGAGGCCTAGGACATCACCCTTTCACGGTGAGTACCGGGGTTCGAATCCCCGTGGGGTCGCCAAGTTTTGTTGCACTTGGTTTGAGAGTTGAAAATACCGTTTATGACGATGTTTTTAGCAATCAGGCAAACGCAACAACCACTGCGGAGTGGTAGTTCAGTTGGTTAGAATACCGGCCTGTCACGCCGGGGGTCGCGGGTTCGA
>JANMTB010000105.1:0-4059 GCA_031390045.1 Polaromonas sp. | reverse complement strand
GGCGACCACATTGGTGAAAAAGTTTGGCAAGACGTGCCTGGCGAACACCGCGCTAACTTGCGCCGCATCATCGTGACGCAGGGCGACACCGAGCCAGCATCGGTTGAGCAGCAGCGCCACTTAGGCAACACCGCGCCGAGTATGTACGACTTGCGCAACCTGTTTCAAATCAACGTCGAAGAAGGTCGCCACCTGTGGGCGATGGTGTATTTGCTGCACAAACATTTTGGTCGCGATGGCCGCGAAGAGGCAGACGCGCTGTTGGTGCGCCGCTCTGGTGACGAAAACAACCCACGTATTTTGGGCGCGTTCAACGAAGCCACGCCCGATTGGCTAAGCTTCTTCATGTTCACCTACTTCACAGACCGTGATGGCAAGTTTCAACTCGCCGCCTTGGCTGAAAGTGCATTTGACCCGCTGGCTCGCACCACCAAATTCATGCTGACCGAAGAAGCGCACCACATGTTCGTCGGTGAAAGCGGTATTTCCCGCGTGTTGGCGCGTACCGCTCGTGCGATGAACGAGCTCAAAACCGATGACGTCAACAAGTTGCGCGCTGAGGGCGTGATTGATTTGCCGACGATTCAGCGCTACATCAACTTCCATTACAGCGTCACCATCGATTTGTTTGGCGCAGACGAGTCGAGTAATGCAGCGATTTTCTACAGCTCCGGCCTCAAAGGTCGCTACGAAGAAAGCAAACGCACGGACGACCATATTTTGAAAGGCCAAACCTACAAAGTGCTGGAGTCACGCGACGGCAAGCTGCAAGAAAAAGAGGTGCCATTGCTCAATGGTTTGAACGAAGTGCTGCGCGACGACTACATTGTCGATTCTGTCGCCGGTGTTGAGCGTTGGAACCGCGTGTTGTCTAAGGCAGGCATTGACTACAAATTGATCGTTCCGCACAAAGCGTTTAACCGTAACATTGGTGCATTGGCTGGCGTTAAAGTGTCTCCTGATGGCCGTTTGATCAACGCCGCAGAATGGAATGCCAACCGTGCCGAGTGGTTGCCAACAGCAGAAGACCGCGCTTATGTGGCCAGCCTGATGGGGCGTGTGGTTGAGCCAGGCAAGTTTGCGAACTGGATTTCTCCGCCAAACATGGGTATCAACCGCCAAGCTGCTGATTATGAGTACGTGCGTTTTAACTAAATGACCCCCACGCTTGTCGCTTCGCGTACTACGCTGCCCCCCGAGGGGGCCGTGCCTTGCTTGGGGCGCCCCGGCGCGGCGGCATTAGCTTTTGTAAAATGGGTACGTATATGAATACTGAAATCATCAAACAGCATCTCATAGATCCTGAAATTTGTATCCGCTGCAACACCTGCGAGGCGACTTGCCCAGTGGGTGCTATTACCCACAATTCGCGCAACTATGTGGTGGATGCGACTAAGTGCAATTCGTGCATGGACTGCATCTCACCTTGCCCCACAGGTTCGATTGACAACTGGCGTATGATGCCACGCATCATGGCTTATTCGCCCGATGTGCAGCTGACGTGGGACGATTTACCAGCCGAGCTTCCCAGCGAAGAATTGGCTAAATACGGCGATGCAGATGCGGTCGAACTTGCAGCTCAGCCGAACTCAGAGTTGGGTTTGCCAACTTATGTCAGCAGCTCAGCAGGTTCAAACACCGCGCCGTGGTCTGCCTTAATCGCGCAAACTAATCTGCACGGCCCCAAAACACCAATTACTGCTACGGTGACCGGCAATGTCCGCGTGACAGAAGTAGGTAAAGACTACGATACCCACCACGTGGTGCTAGATTTTGGCAGCCAGCTTTTCCCAGTGCTAGAAGGTCAATCCATCGGCGTTTTACCCCCCGGTTTAGACGCCTTGGGCAAATCACACCATGCAAGGCAATACTCAATCGCCAGCCCACGCAATGGTGAACGCCCAGATTTCAACAACCTGTCGCTCACCATAAAACGCGTTTTAGAAGACCACGACGGCAAACCCGTTCGCGGTGTGGCGTCAAACTTCATGTGTGACCTCAAAGTGGGCGACAGTGTGCAAGTCATCGGCCCCTTCGGCAGCAGCTTCTTGATGCCGAATCACCCCAAGTCAAATATCGTCATGATCTGCACCGGTACAGGTAGCGCCCCCATGCGCGGCATGACCGAGTGGCGCAGACGCCAGCGGCAAGCAGGCACGTTTGAAGGCGGCAAGCTCGTGCTGTTCTTTGGTGCGCGCAGTAAAGAAGAGTTGCCGTACTTCGGCCCCTTGAAGAATTTGCCCACAGATTTCATAGACCTAAATTTCGCCTTTTCCCGCACCGCAGGCCAATCCAAACGCTACGTCCAAGACGCCATGCGCGAGCGCGCGGCCGATTTAGCCCCGCTGTTGGCCGATGCCAATACTTACTTTTACGTCTGCGGCCTGAAAAGCATGGAAGAAGGCGTGCTGTCCGCTATACGTCACATCGTTGAAAGCGCTGGGATGTCTTGGGATACAGTGGGCGCTGCGCTTAAAAATGACAACCGACTTCATTTAGAAACTTATTAAATTAGCTATTCAACCATGACACAAGCCTACATCATCGACGCTATCCGTACTCCTTTTGGCCGCTACGGCGGCGCTTTGGCTTCTGTGCGGACTGACGATCTTGGCGCTATTCCGATTCGGGCTTTGATGGCGCGGAATCCATCTGTGGATTGGACGCAAATTACGGATGTGTTTTATGGCAACGCCAACCAAGCGGGGGAGGATAACCGTAATGTGGCGCATATGTCATCGCTGTTGGCGGGGTTGCCGGTTGATGTGCCGGGTGCGACGATCAATCGTTTGTGCGGTTCGGGTTTGGACGCTGTGGGGACCGCTGCGCGTGCTATTAAATCAGGAGAAGCCAGCATGATAATTGCGGGCGGGGTGGAGAGCATGAGCCGTGCGCC
This sequence comes from Polaromonas sp., assembly GCA_031390045.1. Taxonomy (GTDB): domain Bacteria; phylum Pseudomonadota; class Gammaproteobacteria; order Burkholderiales; family Burkholderiaceae_C; genus Aalborgiella. The sequence continues at coordinate 1,163 of JANMTB010000105.1, read as the reverse complement.
GTTTGTGATGCCTAAGGCTGAGACTGCGTTTAGCCGCACCAACACGGTGTATGACACAACCATTGGCTGGCGCTTCGTCAATAAAGCGATGAAGGCGCGATATGGCGTAGATTCCATGCCTGAAACGGCGGAAAACGTGGCGGATGACTTCAAGATTGAGCGTCTCGCCCAAGACCAAATGGCTCTGCGCTCGCAGCTCAACGCGATTGCCGCACAAAAACGTGGCTTTTTCAATACTGAAATCACACCAGTTTCTATCCCGCAGAAAAAGGGCGACCCACTGATCGTCAGCCAAGACGAACATCCTCGTGAAACGACGTTGGATGTGTTGGCTAAGCTCAAACCCATCGTCAAGCCCGAAGGCTCAGTCACCGCTGGCAATGCGTCTGGCGTGAACGACGGTGCTTGCGCATTGTTATTGGCAAATGAGGAATCAGTCAAAAAATACGGCCTCAAACCACGCGCCCGTGTGGTTGGCATGGCCACGGCTGGCGTTGCACCGCGCATCATGGGTTTTGGCCCTGCGCCTGCGACGCGCAAGGTTTTGGCGTTGACGGGTTTGACACTAGAGCAAATGGACGTAATTGAGCTCAACGAAGCCTTCGCAGCCCAAGGCTTAGCGGTGTTGCGAGATTTAGGCGTTGCTGACGATGACGCTCGCGTCAACCCTAATGGCGGCGCGATTGCGCTAGGTCATCCGCTGGGCGCAAGTGGTGCACGCCTAGTGATTACGGCGATTAACCAGTTAGAGGCAATTAATGGGAAATATGCGTTGTGCACGATGTGTATCGGTGTGGGTCAGGGGATTGCGCTGATTATTGAGCGTATTTAGAGGTATATTTTACTTCTAGTCGGCGTATTTATTGCCTGAAACGCTATTAAAAATATAGCTTTCTTCTCTCTTTTTGATCTTCTTTTTGAATTAATTAGAATCTGACCCTAATTTATTCTAGGGTAAACACTGTGAACTTTCGCGCTTTTGTGATTGCGTAATTTCCTGTAATTACGTAGAATTATTGGAAATAACCTCCTACAAACCATGCGCCTCGTCCCCAACTCCTTACATATGCAAGTCGCCAGCACCTTGCGGGAGCAGATTTTCTCGGGTGAATTGGCTGCTGGCGTATTTTTAGACGAGTCTGCGCTGTGTGAAAAACTGGATA
>JANMTB010000093.1:0-15689 GCA_031390045.1 Polaromonas sp. | reverse complement strand
GTTGGCGTCGCAGCGGAAGCTGCCTTCCTGCATGTTGCCGTCGCAAATGCCGATCCAGGTGACGATTTTGTGCAGCTCTTTGGCGTAGGCTACGGCCTCGGCGCTGGAGCGCATGTCGGGCTCGGTGACGATTTCCAAGAGCGGTGTGCCGGCGCGGTTCAAATCGATGCCAGTTTGTCCCACAAAGTCTTCATGCAACGACTTGCCGGCGTCTTCTTCCAGATGCGCACGCACCAATCGCACGGATTTTTTGACATCACCCAAAAAGAACTCAACCGAACCGCCCTGCACCACCGGAATCTCGAACTGGCTGATCTGGTAACCCTTGGGCAAATCAGGGTAAAAGTAGTTTTTACGCGCAAAAATGCTGCGTGGGGCGATGCGGGCACCGATGGCGAGGCCGAACTGGATCGCCCGCTCGACCGCGCCCTTGTTCATCACGGGCAGCGTGCCGGGCAAGGCCAGGTCAACGGCGCAGGCCTGAGTGTTGGGCTCGGCACCGAACGCGGTGGAGGCGCGGCTGAAGATTTTGCTCTGGGTGGAGAGCTGGGAGTGGGTTTCAAAGCCGATGACGACTTCGTAACCCTGCACCAGCAAGGCGCGGTCCAGCGGGCGATCGTCCTTGAAATCGATAGCTGATTCGACGATGGTTTCTATGGTGGTTTTGACGGAAGAAGCTGTTGTCATATCAAATGCCCTCCGCTAAGGTAGGTGGTTTGCGGGAATGGAAGTCGGTCGACTGCTGCAAACGGTGCGCCATGTTGAGTAATTTTGCTTCTGAAAAGTAGTTGCCGATGAGTTGCAGGCCGACGGGCAGGCCGCCTTCCCCAAAACCGGCAGGGACGCTCATACCCGGTAAACCAGCGAGAGAAGCAGGCAAGGTGAAGATGTCGGCAAGGTAGTTGGCGACCGGGTCGCTGGACTTTTCACCCAGTTTCCACGCCACAGTGGGGGCCACGGGGCCGGCGATGACGTCGCATTGCTGGAAGGCTTGCTGGAAATCGTCCGCAATCATGCGGCGGATTTTTTGGGCTTGCAGGTAGTAGGCGTCGTAATAGCCGTGGCTCAATACGTAGGTGCCGATCATGATGCGGCGTTTCACCTCGTCGCCAAAACCCTCGGCGCGGGTTTTTTTGTACATGTCGTTCAAATCGGTGTAATTTTGGGCACGGTGGCCGAATTTCACGCCGTCAAAGCGGCTCAAATTGCTGGAAGCTTCAGCGGGCGCGATGATGTAGTACACGGGGATGGACAACTCGGTGCGCGGCAAGCTGATGGGAACGAGTTTCGCACCCAGTTTTTCGTATTCTTGTAACGCAGCATCGACAGCCGCGCGCATGTCTGCGGACAAGCCTTCGCCAAAGAATTCTTTGGGGATGCCAATTCGTAATCCTTCAATGCTATCGTTTAAAGAGCGAGTGTAGTCTTCAGCAGGCACGTCCAAAGACGTCGAATCACGGTCCAAATCAGGGCCGCACATGGCGGAGAGCAGCAAGGCGCAGTCTTCTGCGGTGCGGGCCATCGGGCCGGCTTGGTCCAAACTCGATGCAAAAGCGATCATGCCGTAACGGGAAGCGCGGCCGTAGGTAGGTTTGATGCCGGTGATGCCGCAAAACGCGGCGGGTTGACGGATGGAACCGCCAGTATCGGTGCCGGTGGCGGCGGGCGTCAGGCGAGCAGCGACTGCGGCGGCGCTGCCGCCCGAAGAGCCGCCGGGAATGCGGGCGTGGTCCCACGGGTTCAAGACCTTCTTGAACGCCGAGTTTTCATTGCCAGAACCCATCGCAAACTCGTCACAATTCAGCTTACCCAATGAAATCATACCTGAGCCGGCTAATTTATTGACTACAGTGCTGTCAAAAGATGAGTAATAACCACCTAGCATTTTGGAGCCGGCCGTGCTGGGGAAGTCTTTGGTAACAAAAATGTCTTTGTGGGCGATGGGGACGCCGGTGAGCGCACCACCTTCACCGTTCGCCAACGTGGCATCGGCAGCGCGGGCTTGGGACAGGCTGAACTCGTCGTTGAATGCCAGATACGCGCCTAGGTTATCCGCCGCGTGGGAGCGGGCGAGGAAATGCTGGGTGACCTCGACGGCGGAGACGTCTTTGGTTAGCAGCTTGGCAGCGAGTTGGGCGACGGTTAAATCATGAAGATGGGATGAAATAGGGGACATATTCGATTTCGATGGCTTGTTCGACGCTGTATTTGCAGATTATTCGATGACTTACTCAATGACCTTGGGCACTAAAAATAGGCCGTTTTCAACCGCTGGGGCTGTTCGCTGGTTGGCTTCGCGGTTGTTGGGCTCGCTGGCGATATCCTCGCGCAGACGCAATTTACCCACCTGTTGACTAATGATGACGTCGCGAATCGTCATCACAGGGTGCGCTAATGGCTCGATGCCAGTGGTGTCAACCGCCCTCATTTTCTCAACAATGCTGAAGAAATCGTTGGTTTGAGTCAGTAAACGTGCACTTTCATCGGGACTGAGCTCAAGGCGAGCCAAATTGGCAATTCGGGCAATATCTTGGGAATTTAAGGACATAGTGCAGGCGAGTGAAGTGGGCTAGCAGCCCAGAACAAAATTATACAAATTAGAGCGTGAAATCGGGAGTTTTCAATGCGGATACGGTATTATCCTGTGTTTGCTGGCTAGATTGTGCGAATTTGCACGATTTTGATGCTATCTCCCGATTTTGAAGCCGATTTGATTATCGGTTTAGTTATTAGTTTTAAAGCGATGACGCCTTAAGCTTGGTGTCGTGCTTTTGAGGAATTTTTTATTATGTTCGGATCTTTTCGTCGCTATTTTGCGACTGACTTGGCTATCGATTTAGGTACCGCCAATACGCTTATCGTTGCGCGCGACAAGGGTATCGTCCTCGACGAACCTTCTGTTGTTGCCATTCGCCACGAAGGTGGCCCCCACGGCAAAAAGGTGATTCAAGCGGTTGGCCGCGAAGCCAAGGCCATGTTGGGCAAAGTGCCTGGCAATATCGAAGCCATTCGCCCAATGAAAGACGGCGTGATCGCTGACTTTGTCATCACCGAGCAGATGATCAAGCAGTTCATCAAAATGGTGCACCCGCGCAGCTTTTTCACACCCAGTCCACGCATCATCATCTGCGTACCCTGTGGTTCTACACAAGTGGAGCGCCGTGCGATCAAAGACGCTGCGGAAGCAGCGGGCGCATCGACCGTCTATTTGATTGAAGAACCGATGGCTGCGGCTATCGGTGCAGGTTTACCAGTCTCTGAAGCTAGCGGCTCCATGGTCGTGGATATTGGTGGCGGTACGACAGAAGTTGGCATCATTTCACTCGGCGGCATGGTCTACAAAGGCTCCGTGCGCGTGGGTGGCGACAAGTTTGACGAAGCCATCATCAACTACATACGTCGTAACTACGGCATGTTGATTGGTGAACCGACGGCAGAGCACATCAAGAAAACCATCGGCTCAGCCTTTCCAGGTAGCGAAGTGCGTGAAATGGAAGTACGTGGTCGCAACTTGGCGGAAGGTGTGCCTCGCAGTTTCACCATTTCCAGCAATGAAGTACTAGAAGCTTTGACCGACCCGTTGAACAACATCGTTTCTGCTGTTAAAAATGCTTTAGAGCAAACCCCACCTGAGTTAGGCGCTGACATCGCTGAACGCGGCATGATGCTGACGGGCGGCGGCGCACTATTGCGCGATTTGAACCGTTTGCTATCCGAAGAAACTGGTTTACCCGTTTTTGTTGCAGAAGACCCTTTGACTTGCGTGGTGCGCGGTTGCGGTATTGCTTTGGATCGAATGGATCGCTTAGGTAGCATTTTCACGTCGGAGTAAGACGCGAAAAAGAAGTTTAAGCGGAGTATTTTTTGTGATTGATGTAGGCTAACCCACATGCCCTACGGTTCACTCGACAGAACACCGCCACCCTTTTTCAAACAAGGGCCAACCTCGTTATCAAAATTGCTGTTGCTAAGCGCATTCGCTTTATTTTTGATGGTCGCGGACAAACGTTTTGAAATTGGCAAAATTGTTCGCATTAGCCTAGCTGCCGTGCTGAACCCCATCGCCACTACGATCGCCACGCCAGTGCTGGCTATGCGAGACAGTTTCAAATATGTTGACACCATCAGTGCCGTTAAGATTTCCGAACAAGAAGCGCATAAAAAACTCCTGCTGCAATCACAGCGCGCTAACCAAGTTGAAGCATTAACGCTTGAAAATACGCGTTTGCGACAACTGCTAAGCTTGAAAGAAACACTCAAAACACCTTCACAAGCAGCAGAAGTGTTATACGACGCGATAGATCCATATTCTCGAAAAGTGATCGTCAACAAAGGCAGTGTGCATGCGGTGCAAATCGGTTCGCCGGTGTTGGATGAACTGGGTGTTTTGGGTCAGGTCGTTCGCGTCTTTCCTTTAACCAGCGAGGTCGCGATGATCATCGACCGCGAGCAAACCACCCCCGTCCTCAACACTCGCACAGGCGTGCGTAGTGTGGCATATGGCAACCCGTCTGCGCATGGCGATGTGCTTGAACTGCGCTTCATATCAGGCAATGCAGATGTACTAGCGGGTGATGTGCTCACCACCAGCGGTGTTGATGGTGTTTATCCAGCTGGCTTGCAAGTTGCCAAAATTGAGAAGGTGGAGCGACGCGCTGATTCGGGTTTTGCAAAAATCTTTTGTACACCAAAAGCAAATGTTTTAGGTGCCAAACATGTACTGATTTTGAACCCGTTGACATCCATCGAAACGCCGCGACCTGCAGATGAAATAGCAACGCCAGCCAACAAACGAGGGGTAAAAAAATGATCATGCCACGTGGTCAGCAGCTGCTGCTTCCCGTCAATGCGTTTTTCATATGGGGAAGTTTGCTGATCGGTTTGATGCTGCACATGCTGCCTTTGGGTCGTATCGCTTGGGCGCCCGATATCTTGGCAATTATCTTGGTTTTTTGGAGCGTTCACCAGCCGCATAAAATTGGCATGGGCACTGCGTTTTTCATGGGCTTATTGGTAGATGTGCAACAGTCTGCCATGCTCGGACAACATGCTTTGGCTTACACCCTACTTAGCTTTATTGCGCTCGTGATTCACCGCCGCTTGGTCTGGTACAGCGTATTTTCTCAAGCCGTTCAAATTCTTCCCTTGTTTGCCATCGCGCATGCGATTGAGCTGTTGGTTAGGCTCATGGCGGGTGGCGTGTTTCCTGGTTATGCGATTGCCTTTTCGCCCTTGATAGAGGCAGTTTTATGGCCTCTATTGAGCTCTATTTTGCTAGCACCCCAGCGCCGCGCACCTGATCGTGATGCGCATCGGCCACTTTAACGATAGACCGCTCTCGAGATGTCTGAACTAAGAAACATTCAAGCAGATTTATCGCGCTTTCGTAACCGCGTCTTGGTGGCTGTTTTGTTGGTTGTGTTTGCTTTTTTATTGCTCAGCGCTAGGCTGGTCTATTTGCAAGTTTTTAGACATGACGACCTGCGAGAGCAGGCTGATAACAATCGCATCACCGCAGTGCCAGTTGTGCCAAATCGTGGTTTGATATTAGACCGCAACGGCGTGGTTGTTGCCACCAATTATTCCGCCTATACCCTTGAAATCACACCTTCCAAAATCAGCAATTTGGATCAGGTTATTGATGACTTATCGCGCCTGATTGAGATTCTTCCGCGTGATAGAAAACGACTCAAAAAACTACTCGAAGAATCGAAAGGATTAGATTCTTTACCTCTGCGCACACGTTTGACTGATGTAGAGGTGGCAAAATTTTCTGCACAGCGCTTTCGTTTTCCTGGTGTAGATGTCAAAGCACGTTTGTACCGCAGTTACCCATATGGTGAAACTGCAAGCCATGTGATCGGCTACATCGGCCGCATCAACCAAGCGGACAAAGACAAACTTGAAGAATCCGAAGACGAGAGTAACTACCGCGGCACCGACTACATGGGTAAGCTGGGTGTAGAGCAAAGTTTTGAGAAACAATTACATGGTTTAACGGGCGTTGAAGACCTAGAAACGTCTGCCGGTGGCCGCGCAGTGCGTAAACTTGCAAGCAGCCCAGCCACCCCTGGCGACACCATCATGCTGTCTATCGACATGAAGTTGCAAAAGCTGATTGAAGATATGTTTGGCGACCGGCGCGGTGCACTTGTTGCGCTTGATCCAAAATCGGGCGAAGTGCTTGCTTTTGTGAGCAAGCCGACCTTTGACCCAAACTTGTTTGTTGAAGGCATTGACTCGGACAGCTGGAAAGAGCTGAGCGAATCGATTGACAAACCTTTGCTAAACCGCGCACTTCGCGGCACTTACCCGCCCGGCTCGACTTACAAACCCTTCATGGCCATGGCAGCTTTGCAAAGTGGCAAACGCTCTGCTACAACCATTATTAACGATGCAGGTTCATGGACTTTCGGCGGACACACGTTTCGCAGCCATGGCGACGGCGGCTTGGGCGCTGTCGACATGTATCGCAGCATTGTCAAATCAAGTAATGTGTATTACTACTCCTTGGCCAATGAACTGGGCGTCGATGCCATGCATGATTTCATGAAACCTTTGGGGTTTGGTCAAATCACAGGGATTGACGTTAACGGCGAAGTACGCGGCGTGCTCCCCAGCACCGATTGGAAGAAAAACGCCTACAAACGCTCAGAGCAAAAGAAATGGTACGCTGGCGAGACGATTTCTTTGGGTATTGGCCAAGGCTACAACAACTTCACCATGCAGCAGCTAGCACAAGCCACGTCTACTTTGGTCAATGGCGGTTTGAAATACAAACCCAAAATTGTCATTGCCACACAAGATGCTGTCAGCCGAACGAAACAAGCTATTGCATCCGTAGCACCTGAAAATTTAGGCTACAGCCCTGAAAATGTCGCCGTCATTCGTAACGCTATGGTTGGCGTCACCAAAGAGGGTACGTCTGTACGATCATTCACAGGCGCTGGGTACGTCAGTGGCGGTAAAACCGGTACCGCACAGGCTGTAGGCATTGGCAGGAATGAAAAATACGACGCAAAACGCCTTGATGAACACCAGCGAGACCATGCTTTGTACATTGCTTTTGCGCCAGCAGATGACCCTAAAATTGCTTTAGCCATTGTGGTCGAGAATGCTGGTTTTGGCTCCGACAGTGCAGCACCCATCACGCGTCGAATTTTTGACTATTGGCTACTTAAGCAGTACCCCAGTTTGGAAGATATGGCCTCTTTGCGAAGTGGCAAAGGCGGTCCGCCACTTGGGAAACCACGTATGGCAGCAGATGTGCCCTTGGTTCCAACCGCTCAGACTGTTGAAGAGTCAGTTCGTCTCTTGAATCAGCCCTTGAAATAGGCGTCGTAACTGGTTTTAATAATCAACGCACTCACGACGACGATAAACATGATGCGTACAAATCCTGAACCATGCTTCATCGCCATACGTGCCCCCAGCAAACTGCCCACCACATTAGCAATAGCCATTGGCAGCGCCAGATGCCACCATACAAACCCTTTGTAAGCAAACAGCATCACTGCTGCAAAATTCGAAGCTGTGTTGATAAGTTTTGCGGATACCGAGGCATTTAAAAAGTCATAGCCCAACCAACGCACAAAGATAAACACCAAAAAACTACCTGTTCCTGGTCCAAAAAACCCATCGTAAAAACCAATCACAAAACCAACCGTAGCGCTTGCCATCATTTCGTAGGCGCCTTTGAATTTGGGTGTATGTTGGTGGCCAAAATCTTTTTTTGCCACGGTGTAAACCAAGATGACCAATAGAATGATGGGTAAACTTTTACGCAAAAAACCGGGGGCTATGAGCGTCAGTATCCAAGCCCCCAAAAATGAGCCAATAAAAGCTGTTGCTATTCCCGGCAACACCACCTGCCATGTGATGGTTACTTTGCGACTGTATTGCCAGCTGGCAAATGCCGAGCCCCAAACGGATGCACTCTTGCTCGTACCCAACAGCGCAGCGGGCGCTGCTGCAGGGTAGACGGCAAACAAGGCGGGTATCAAAATTAAGCCGCCACCGCCGACGATGGCATCCACAAAGCCTGCTAGTAAAGATGCCAATGTGACGATTAAGAGTTCCATGGCGTGTATTGTCGCAGGCAAAAAAAAGCATCAGATCAACTGATGCTTTTTTAGTGCACTTTAAGTGCTTTTTATTGCTATAGCTGCGTATTTTCAAACGCTACATGGGTAAATGTGCCGTTTGATCGCGCGTCCCCTCACGCTCCTAGTTTGCGGCTTGCTTTGCCCAATTGTGTCGGTTCAAAGTAGCTTCACAAACGATGGCTGTAGTTTAAACCGCAACCTTGCCGTGATCAATTAGGAGTTTCCCGCGGTATTGGATACTTTATGATCAACGTTTAGCTGCAGCAGCTTCTTGCGCAATCCATTCCGCGGCTTTTTCGGCCATCATCAAGGTTGGCGAGTTGGTATTGCCGCTGGTAATAAGTGGCATGACGCTGGCATCAACTACGCGCAAACCCGCAACACCATAAACCCTGAGCCGCGAATCAACCACGGCCATCACATCGCCTTGCTTGCCCATTTTGGCAGTACCGACCGGGTGAAAAATCGTGGTGGCGATATCGCCAGCCAGTGTCGCCAACTGGTCATCTGATTGGTACTGCATGCCGGGTTTAAATTCTTCCGGTTGATACTTTGCCAATGCACTTTGTGACACAATCTTGCGCGTCACACGCAGCGAATCTGCGGCTACTTTTCTGTCTTCTGCGGTACTCAAATAATTCGGAGCTATGGCCGGTGCATCGTTGAAGTTATTGCTTTTAATTTGTACGCTGCCACGGCTGGTGGGGTTGAGGTTGCAGACACTTGCGGTGAATGCAGCAAAGTTGTGCAGCGGCTCGCCAAAGGCGTCCAAACTTAGTGGTTGCACATGGTATTCAATGTTTGGGTAGGGCTGGTCAGGCGAGCTTCGGGTGAATGCGCCTAGTTGTGAGGGTGCCATGCTCATCGGACCCGTTTGCTTCAAGGCAAACTCTAAGCCAATTTTCGCTTTGCCCCACCAGTTGTTGGCTTGCGTGTTCAGTGTGATGTGTTTGCCGTTGGGCGGCTTCACTTTGTAAACACTCCGAATTTGCAAATGATCTTGCAAATTGCCGCCTACACCGGGCAAATCATGAATTACATCTATGCCGTGTTGCTGTAACAAGCTGGCAGGTCCAACGCCTGAGAGCTGCAAGATCTGCGGTGTTCCGATGCTGCCCGCACTCAAAATTACCTCGCCACGGCATTCCACCGTCACCAACTCTGTACCACTCCAAACTTGTACGCCGGTACAACGCTGCTGTGTCCCATCAGCACTCGCCCGTGTTTGAACCACCAGCTTGGCAACCTGTGTGCCCGTCCACATTTCAAAATTCGGTCTAGCATAACAAGTTGGGCGCAAAAACGCTTTGGCTGTGTTCCAGCGCCAGCCGTTTTTCTGATTCACTTCGAAGTAAGAAACGCCCTCATTGCTGCCACGGTTGAAATCATCTGTCGCAGGAATACCAGCTTGTTGCGCTGCCTCAGAAAACGCATCCAAAATATCCCAGCGCAAACGCTGCTTTTCAATCCGCCATTCACCTCCGGCTTGGCGATGTCGCAACACTTTTTGGTAATCATTGCCGTTGGGTGGCAGCAACTCTGACGGCACACCACGTGCGCCATGCATGGCATCGCCGCCTTTGTAATGGTCTTCGTGCAGCTTGAAATAAGGCAGTGCATTGTTCCAAGTCCAGGTATCGTCACCCGTTAGCTTCGCCCATTGGTCGTAGTCACGCGATTGGCCGCGCATGTAAATCATGCCGTTGATGCTGCTGCTGCCGCCCAGTGTTTTACCGCGTGGGTAGCGCAAGGTGCGGCCGTTTAAGCCTGCATCTGGTTCGGTGTTGTACAACCAATCGGTACGTGGGTTGCCAATGCAATACAGATATCCCACCGGAATATGGATCCAGTGGTAGTCGTCTTTTCGCCCCGCTTCTATGAGCAACACGCGCTTAGAAGCATCAGCGCTCAAGCGATTTGCTATCAGACAACCGGCAGTGCCTGCACCAATGATGATGTAATCGAAAATAGGTTCTGACATGCGCTTGTTCGTAAATTATGTCTATTTATAAAAAATATGGCTCTAGCCGACGTATTTATTGCCTAAGCAGCTCTCAATAAAATAGCATTTACCTATTTAACAGCTTACTTTATCGCCCCGTCCACACCGGTTTTCGCTTTTCTTGAAAGGCTTTTTGCCCTTCTTTCGCATCTTCCGTCAGCGTGAACAACGCAATTTGGCTCTCCGTAAACGACATCGCCTCTTCAAACGACATCGTTTCAATTTTCTTCATCGTGTAAAGTCCACGACGAATCGCCGCTGGTGATTTATCCAGTAGTCTATCTAGCAGCCACTGCAGTTTGGCATCTAAACCTTCGTCAGAACTGACATAGTTGATCAAGCCGATGTCAAGTGCTTGCGCTGACGTCAAGGGCTCGCCGGTTAAACACATTTCAGCTAGTTTTCGGCGTGGAATCAAGTGCTGCAAAACCGCCAATACTTGCGCAGGAAACACGCCCACTTTCACCTCTGGCAGACCAAATATCGCCTCAGGCGCACATACCGCCATGTCACACATCGCCATCAGCCCCATGCCACCGGCCATGCAAGCACCGTTGACCCGAGCGATCAACGGAATATGGCTGGCTTTTGCACTGCGCAGCAAACGCGCTAAATGCCCCGTAGGGTCAGAATAATCGGTAGTGAACGCATGGGCCGATTGCAAATCCGCCCCAGCACAGAATGCTTTGGTGCCCACGCCAGTAATCACGATGGCTAATATCTCTCGATTCGTTTGTGCGGCATCGATCGCCTGCTGCATGCCAGCAAGCACATCGTGGCTCATCGCATTACGCCGCGCTTCGCGGTTGATCGTCAACCACAACACCAAGCCGCGTTGTTCAACCCAAAGTTCTTTGTCGATTGTCTGAGTCATCTCATATATCCTTATTTCTCTAGATTCAACGCGCCAACACCGGAAACAACTTGTGCAAGCCTTCGGCAATCAACTCAACAGACAGCGCGGTAAGGATCAAACCCATCAAGCGGGTCATGATGTTGATGCCGGTTTTACCTAAAAATTTGGCAATCGGCTGCGCCAAGGCAAAACAGACAGCCGTGGCTAGGGCGATGACGACGCCATAGCCCACCAAGGTAATAATTTGCAAATAGTTCTGTGCTTTATCCGCGTAAATCACCACCGTGGACATGGTGGCTGGGCCGGTTAAGAGCGGGATCGTCAGCGGTACAACGGCGATGCTGGCGCCGATGGCGGATTTGACTTCGGCTTCTTCCAACTCGTCCGGGTTAGAGCGTGAATCTGCTGGTTGAGCGTTCAACATGCTGAGGGCGGATGTCATCAACAGCAAACCGCCGCCGACTTGAAAGCTCGCCAACGAAATGCCGAAAAACCCCAATATCTCTAAGCCCAACAAGGCGCTCACAGCGATAACCACAAAGGCACTGAACGAGGCGACCAAGATGGTGTGTTGACGCTGCTGCTTCGAAAAGTTTTGCGTGTAATGGATGAAAAACGGCACGCAGGCCAGCGGGTTGACGATGGCGAGCAGCGTGACCAACTGTTTTAAGTCCACGGCCATCAGCGTCCGCCTGTCACGTCGATGAAGGAGCCAGTGGAGTAGCTTGAAGACTCGGAGAGCAGCCAAACAATCGCCTCTGCCACTTCATGTGCTGTCCCTGCGCGCTGCATGGGCACCATGGGTGCGACTTGTGCAGCACGGTCTGGCAAGCCTCCTGAAGCGTGAATGTCTGTATCGATGATGCCTGGGCGAACCGCATTGACCCGAATGCCTTCCATCACCACTTCTTTGGCTAAACCAATGGTGAAAGTATCAATCGCGGCTTTGCTAGCAGCGTAATCAACATATTGACTAGGCGAGCCCAATTTCGCAGCGGCACTCGACAAGTTAACAATGCTGCCACCCTCGCCACCCAGCTTGGTGCTCATGCGCTTGACGGCTTCGCGTGCACAAACAAAGCTGCTGGTGATATTCGTCGTCCACATACGGGTTAAACGCTCAACGCTCATGCCATCCACGCGGGAGGGCATATCGACCACGCCAGCATTGTTGACCAAGCCGCTGATACGACCTAATTTAGCGTCAACCGCTTGAAACATGCGAATGACGTCTTCCTCAACTGCAACATCCGCTTGAATCGCCATGGCGGTACCGCCAGCAGCACGTATTTGTCGAACGACCTCATCTGCCGCGAGTGAGTTTGAAACATAATTCACCGCGACAGCCCAACCCTGCTTGGCTGCAAGCAATGCTGTTGCTGCCCCAATGCCGCGTGATGCGCCGGTGATCAAAACTACTTTTTTATGCGTCATTCAATTGATCCTTGTACTTTTAATTTACAGCTTTAATATCGTGCTTAGCGGCTGGTTCGAGCGATATATCGTTTGCGCCAAAACACCAATCCCATCGTGACTGCGATGCTGACCATGAAGCCCAAGGTCCACCACAAAGCGTTCGGGTTATGAATCCACGGAAAAATTTCAAAATTCATGCCAAAAAAGCCAGTGATCAAATTGAGCGGTAAAAAAATCGCGGTCAACGCCGTCAAGGTACGCATGATGTTGTTGGTGCGGTTGCTTTGTGCGCCAAAATGAATTTGTATGGCCGATTCTGCCGACTGCTCTAAGCGCCGCACATGGTGCACCACGCGCTCAATATGCTCAATCACATCGCGTGCTCTGGCAACCAAGCCGTCATGTTCAGCTTGGTTGGTGAGTTTGACCAAAGTAGCTGATTGCTCACGCATCGTATCCAGCCACTCTTGCATGGCGTCGTGCTGCTCTTCGCACAGGTCTTCCAGCGTATGCAACTCATTGCGCGCCGCCATCAGTTCGGGCCAGTTGCTAAAATGTGAGCGCGGATTCAGTAATTCTGCTTGCCAGTGATCGAGTTGTGCCGACAAGTCTTTGCGTAAATCCAAGTAGCTGTCGACCATCATGTTGATCATGCGCAACATCAAATCCGCGGGGCTAGTTGGCAACCTGCTACGCAAATTGGTTGATGCAATATTTGCATTTTCGTTTTGCGTCGCCTCTTGAAGATAGCGTTCTACAAACGATTTCGCGGTATAGCAACCATCGGCGTGGACGCTGATCAACAACTTGTCAAACTGTGCAAAACCCACGGCACGCGTGCTGATTCGGGGAAAAACAGGAGCCGTATTTTTCTTTTTTAGCAACCCAGTTTTTGTTGACGATGCTGTGTTGGCATCGCGCTGTTTGGCATCTACTGCCGCTTCAAGTGTCGTTACGAGTCGTCGAAAAATAACCAAGTCATACACCGAGGTGTAATCGTAATGCGAGGGATGCACCTTAGAGCCCAAGTCCTGGCAATGCAAATCCAACAGGGCCGAGCCGCCGACTTGTTGCGCCATGGTTTGCAATGCGGGCAGTTGCGCCGCGAAATCTTCCCTATCTACAAACACCCAGACAAAGCCGTCACTAGGCGCAGCCGTTGGCAATTGCTCGACAAACTGCAGACTACCTTGAGTGAAGTTGACGATTTGCATCATGGATTTGGTTAGCTTAGACGAACTAATTTTGACGCACTAATTTCGACGTATCAAGCGCGCTGCATCCAACGCAAAATACGTTAATATCCCGTCCGCACCAGCTCGCTTAAACGCCAGCAAGCTTTCCATCATCACCGCGTCATGGTCTAGCCAGCCATTTTGCGCGGCAGCTTTGAGCATGGCATATTCGCCGCTGACTTGATAGGCAAAGGTTGGCACTTTGAACTCGTCTTTGACGCGGCGCACGATGTCCAAGTACGGCATGCCGGGCTTGACCATCACCATGTCGGCACCCTCAGCGATGTCTAGCGCCACTTCGCGCAGGGCTTCGTCACTGTTGCCCGGGTCCATTTGGTAGACCTTTTTGTTGGCCGTGCCCAAGTTGGCGGCCGAGCCGACCGCATCCCGAAACGGGCCATAAAACGCACTGGCGTACTTGGCGCTATAGGCCATGATGCGGGTGTGAATGAAACCATGGGCTTCCAACGCATTGCGAATCGCGCCAATCCTGCCATCCATCATGTCGCTAGGTGCCACAATATCCACGCCAGCTGCAGCCTGAGTGAGTGCTTGCTTACACAGAACTTCAACCGTGGCATCGTTCATGATGTAGTTGTTTTCGGCTGGGTCCGGGTCGAGCAAACCATCTTGGCCGTGGCTGGTAAACGGGTCGAGCGCCACATCAGTCATCACACCCAATTCGGGGAAACGCTTCTTCAACTCGCGCACCACACGCGGCACCAAACCATCATGGTTGAAGGCTTCGCGGCCATCGGGCGTTTTCAAACTGGCGTCAATCACGGGAAAGAGCGCCATCACCGGAATACCCAGTTTGACGCATTCTTCGGCGATGGGCAGCAGCAAATCCAAGCTCACACGGTCGACGCCGGGCATGGATTTGACGGTTTCGCGGCGGTTTTGACCATCAAGCACGAATACCGGGTAGATCAAATCGTGTGGTGTGACGGCGTTTTCGCGCACCAAGTTGCGGGTAAACGCGTCACGGCGCAGGCGGCGTGGTCGATTGCTGGGGAAAGCGGCAAATTGCGTCATGTTGAACTCTTAATTTTCAAGATTAATTATGTTGGTAATTTGTTGGCAACTTGTTGGTTTAAACCGACACCATGCATATATCACCAATGATACCTTCATACCCTCACTTTTGATTGAACCTACATGACAACACTCGCTTACTGCCAACAATGCGATGCGCAAGACCCCTTGCGCGCCCTCAAAGACCAGTTCAACCTCCCGCCCGGCGTGATCTATCTGGACGGCAACTCGCTAGGTGTGCTGCCCAAAGCCACACCCGCCCGCGTCGCCGAGGTGGTGACGCAGGAATGGGGCGTCGGCCTGATCCGCAGCTGGAACACCGCCGGCTGGTTCGAGTCGCCGCAAAAAGTCGGCAACAAAATCGCCAAACTGATTGGCGCGAACGCCGGTGAAGTCGTCGCCACCGACACCACCTCCATCAACCTTTACAAAGTCCTGAGCGCGGCGTTGAACACCGCCGCCGCCGACGCACCGACACGCAAACTAATCGTCAGCGAGCGCAGCAACTTCCCGACCGACCTATACATCGCCGAAGCGCTGTGCCAAGAGCGCGGCTACACGCTGAAACTGGTGGAGCCGGACGAAATTGCCGCCTCTTTGACCGCAGACGTCGCCATTTTGATGCTCACCCACGTCAACTACCGCACTGGCGCGATGCATGACATGGCTACCGTGACGCAGGCTGCCCACGCCGCCGGCATTTTGACCGTGTGGGACTTGGCGCACAGCGCGGGAGCCGTGCCCGTTGATTTGACGGCTGCAAAGGCCGACTTTTCCATCGGCTGTGGCTACAAATACCTCAACGGCGGCCCGGGTGCACCCGCGTTTGTGTGGGTCAACCCCAAACATGCCGAGCGCTTCTGGCAACCGCTGGCCGGTTGGTGGGGCCATGCCACACCGTTTGAGTTCACCTCAGACTACCGCCCTGCCCCCGGCGTGAACCGCTACCTGTGCGGCACCCAGCCCATCATCAACATGGCGGCGCTGGACTGCGGGCTGGATGTGTACATTGAGGCCGAGGCGTTTGGCGGCATGGCGGC
>JANMTB010000074.1:0-26253 GCA_031390045.1 Polaromonas sp. | reverse complement strand
CAGCAGAAGCACGCAGTGCAGCAACTTTGTCTGTCTTTTCCCAGGTGAATTCCGGCTCGTCACGGCCAAAGTGGCCATAAGCGGCCGTCTTTTCATAGATCGGGCGCAGCAGGTCGAGCATCTGGATGATGCCTTTTGGACGCAGGTCAAAGTGCTCTTGCACCAAGGCGGACAATTTCTCGTCAGACATGATGCCGGTGCCTTCGGTGTAAACGGTGACGTTCATCGGCTTGGCCACGCCAATCGCGTAAGCGACTTGGATTTGGCACTGCTTGGCCAAACCAGCGGCGACGATGTTTTTCGCCACGTAGCGCGCAGCGTAAGCGGCTGAACGGTCAACTTTCGATGGGTCTTTGCCTGAAAACGCGCCACCGCCGTGCGGGCATGCGCCGCCGTAGGTGTCCACAATGATCTTGCGACCTGTCAAACCGCAATCGCCTTGTGGGCCGCCGATAACGAAACGGCCGGTTGGGTTGATCAAGTACTTGGTGTCTTTGGTGATCATTTCTTTTGGCAACACCGGCAAAATGATTTGCTCGATGACCGAGTCAATGAAGCTTTGCTTCATTTTGTGCTGCGATTCAGACTGGTCTGGGTCGTGCTGGCTAGAGAGCACCACGGTGTCGATGCTGACGGGTTTGCCGTCCACATAGCGCATGGTCACTTGGCTTTTGGCGTCTGGGCGCAGGTAAGGCATGCGGCCATCTTTACGCAACTGCGCTTGACGCTCGACCAAACGGTGCGCGTAGTAAATCGGCGCTGGCATCAAATCAGGCGTTTCGTCACAGGCATAGCCAAACATCAGGCCTTGGTCGCCCGCGCCGATGTTGAGGTGGTCGTCGCTAGCGTGGTCCACACCTTGGGCAATGTCGTTGGACTGCTTGTCATAGCAGACCATGACCGCGCAGCCTTTGTAGTCAATACCGTAGTCGGTGTTGTCATAGCCAATACGTTTGATGGTGTCGCGTGCGACCTGGATGTAGTCCACATGCGCGTTGGTGGTGATTTCACCTGCCAAAACGACCAAGCCGGTGTTGCACAAGGTCTCAGCAGCGACGCGGCTACGTGGGTCTTGCTTGAAAATTGCGTCAAGAATAGCGTCAGAAATCTGGTCGGCTACCTTGTCTGGGTGGCCTTCAGAGACGGATTCGGATGTGAAGAGAAAATCGCTTGCCATAAAAAAACTCCAATAAAGTTAAAAGGACGCGTTGCCTGTAACTTTTTGGAGCCTTGGCGAACGCTTTAGCAGATTTGTTTAACGTCGCCCTGCAAGTAGTTCAGTTAACTCAGCGACTACTAGTATTTTAGCAGAAAACGTGATTTTGGCTAGCAATTAAGTATTGAAATAAGAATTGATGGATGGCGAATGTAACTTGCAAAAGCTTAGCGTTATGTTTATGCTGTGCTTTATTGAAAGATAGTTTATGACCATATTCCAACGTTTTTATACAGCATTGGTGTGCTCGGGTGCTGCGCTCATCGCGGCTTGCAATCCGGTTCCGCTGTCCGTCGTTGCGGCAGACTTCAGTATCAACGACGTGAAAGGCACCAACACGACGACGACTGGCACGACCACGACGACTACAGGCACGACTGCTACGACTGCGACGACTGCTACTAGCACTACAAGCACAAGTAGTGCGCAAAGTGTCACGATTGATCTAACGACAAAAGAAACCTGCTCTACCCTGACCAGCCTGGTTGCCAAGGTGGCACTGGACGAAGGTGTCAAGATCAGCCCTGACCCAGCCGTAGCACGGGACTACACCAGCCCCGTCACCTTCACGGTCACAGAGACGTATGGCGGCAAAGTGACCTACAACGTCACGGTTAAAGGCAAAGCCTGCGCGACTACTACTGCCACCACTACGCCTAGCGTGTCAAGTACTACCCCACTCACCTGCACAGCAGCCACCATTGGTAGCACGGGCTACAGCTTGGTTTTCAAAGCCTGCGACACGGGTTTTGCCAATAACACGGCCTTGTATTACGATAAAACCGAGTGCGTGCGAGATAACAAAACGGGGCTTATTTGGGAAGGTAAAACGACGTCTGGCTTGCGATCTGCTGACAACGAATACAACAACCTAGACAGCACGAGCCTGCTGCAAATAGCTGCAAACACCGTGCCATCGACAACAGCCACGCCAGCGCGCAGCCCGACACAAGCCGAAATCGATGCGCCTGACAACTCCATCGGCTACAAAAACACCGTGAATGCGCTCAATTTATGCAGCTTTAAAGATTGGCGCATGCCTACCCAAGTCGAGCTGCAAACCCTGCGTTTGCCAGGCACCAGCACGCAAATTGACTTGACATGGTTTTCCAATACCAACCTCAACGGCTACTACGCCACATCGACACAGTTTGGCACGCAAGCAGAGCGGTCATCCGTCGTCCAGTTTGGAGCAGGCACAGTGGATAACTGGTTGCGTGACGGCACAGTGTGGCACCCCACATTAGGTGCGCTGCCTTTCCGCGAAAATTCTGTGCGGCTGGTACGTTCTGCGTTTTAGCTCTGACTTTCAGTTAAAAAACAAAATAACTTAGGCGATACTCTGTCTTTATTGGTTTTGATTTAAAAATCGTTAAAGCGAGTTGCGTTTGGGTATGTTCTTGTTTTTCAAGTTATTCAGTTTTTTACCACTCTGGCTGGCGCACGGCATCGGTGCAACGCTAGGCTGGGTCGTCTTCGCGCTATCGCCCACGTACAGAGGGCGGCTTCTAGCCAACAGCAGGTTGGCGGGTTACACATTTGCACAAGTCAAGGGCGCAGTCGCCAGCAGTGGCAGATTGATCGCCGAACTGCCTAAATTGTGGATGAGCACAACTGGCAAATCAAAAGGCAAAGCCGAAGCACCGTTTACATGGCAAGGCGTAAAGCACATTGAAGCCGCTTACGCTACGGGCAAAGGCGTGATTTTTTTGACGCCACATTTGGGCAGCTTTGAGATGATTGGCCAAGCGTGGGGGCAAGATTTTGGACCCAAATTTGGGGCATTCACTGTACTGTTTAGACCCGCGCGCAAGGCGTGGTTGGCAGAATTGGTCGCCAATTCGCGGAATCGCCCAGGCCTTGCCACCGTACCGACCAATTTGTCTGGCGTGCGGCAAATGATCAAAGCGCTGCGCAAAGGCGAAGCCGTCGGCCTGCTGCCCGACCAAGTGCCGCCCGACGGCATGGGGTTGTGGACACCATTTTTTGGCAAAGATGCTTACACCATGACCTTGGCGGCGCGGCTGTCTGCGCAAACAGGTGCAACAGTATTGGTTGGTTTCGGTGAACGCTTGCCGTGGGGGCAGGGTTATAACTTGCAAATTTTCCCATTAAAACAAGCACTTAGCGACAATCTAGAAACCGCTGTACAGCAAATGAATGGCGAGATGGAAGCGCTGATTCGCAGCTGCCCGACGCAGTTTTTGTGGGGCTATGGGCGCTACAAGCAGCCTAGGAAAGAAGCCTCATGAGCGAGTTTGGCTCAAAACTAGGCGCTTACTTGGCGATTGGCTTCATGCGGCTATTGGCGATTTTGCCTTTGAGTTGGGTTCGTGGGCTAGGTTGGTTGCTGGGAAGTTTGCTGTTTTATGTGATTCGGTCGCGTCGACGTATTGCCGAGATCAATTTAACGCTATGTTTTCCAGAGCACTCTAGGCAACAAATACGCCGGCTAGCGCGTAAAAACTTCATCTATTTTATGCAAGCGCTGTTGGACAGAGGTTGGCTGTGGCATGGCAGTTCGGCGGTGACTTTGCGGCGTTTGAAAATCTCGGGCGCGGTGGAGCAGCTGCAAAACAACGAGCCCGTGGTACTTTTTGTGCCGCATTTTGTGGGGCTGGATGCTGGCAACACCGCGTTTACCCAGCAAATACCGCGAAAACTCATCACCATTTACACCAACCAAGCCAATAAAACGATAGACGCATGGATATTGCAGCGCCGCGCCCGTTTCGGTAATGTCCGCTTGTTTGGTCGCATCGCTGGGGTGAAAGAGATTGTTGCCGCCTTGCGCTCAGGTGAGATGCTGGGTATCTTGCCTGATATGGACTTTGGCCCTGAAGAATCAATTGTTGTGCCGTTTTATGGCATCCCGACCTATACTGTGCCATCGCTACATCGGTTTACGCGGCTCGGCAAAGCCAAGCTCGTACCGGTATTAAATAAAATGACAAAATACGGTTATGAAGTTAATATATTACCCGCATGGGACAATTTCCCTTCCGATAATATGGAAGCAGATACAGCACGGATGAACAATGAATTAGAAACGTATATTGCGACCATGCCAGCGCAGTATTTTTGGGTGCACAAAAGGTTTAAAAATCGTCCACCGGGTGAACAATCAGTTTATTAGCTTGTTTTAGGTTATTTAGAGTTATCTAAGATAATTTAATAGATAAAAATGGCTGTAGCCGGCGTATTTATTGCCTAAATAGCTATTTTATTTATAGCAATATGGATGTATATTTATGTCATTTAAGTATATTTTTAAAAGTTTAAGGAGAATGTTTATGTTCATAATTTATACAATCATTATTTTGGTTGTCGTATTATTACTGGCAGCACAATTCGGATTGCTCTCAGGCAAGCAGCCTAATAATATTGGCGTAAACAATGAACGCTTAAAACCTCCGTCAAAAACCCGCAACAGCGTTAGTAGCCAAGCGCATTTATATACCGACAATACACAAATGCAGTATGCAAGCATTGAGCCGCTACCCTTTAAAAATAACAGTGCTGCTGCGTCTATGCAAGCATTATTAACCGTATTAAAAGGTATGTCCGGCGTGACAATTGTGGATGCCAAAGCGGATTACATCTACGCCCAATCGCAAACCAAAGTGCTGAAGTTTGTGGACGATTTGGAGTTTTGGGTGAATCCCGCTAAAGGTGTGATCGACGTGCGCAGCGCCAGTCGCTTAGGGCGCGAGGATTTTGGCGTGAACCGGCAGCGTATCGAGGCTATTCGCGCTGTCTATATGGCTAATTAGGTTGAAAATTAGTCAGATTGACGCAGAAATTACTAAAACATCATTTTTAGGTATAAATACGATATAGCCGGCGTATTTATTACCTATTATGCTATTAAAAATATAGCGAATTGATGCTACGATAGAAACTCTTTGATGTACCCAGCCACCAGCTGCGGCTGCTCATGAAGGATCCAATGCGTTGCGTTGTTTATTTTGTACAGCGTTAATTGCGGAATGTAATCGTCCAAACCGTCAATCAACTCAGGCGGCAGTGCTATATCGTCCATCGCCCACAAAACCAGCGTAGGAATATCAATCGTCAGCATGCTTTTAGGTAAATCTATGGCCGCTGCGGCTTTGTCTGTGGCCGTTGGTGGGCGCAGGGGCGAGGCGCGGTAGAGGTTGCAGCCGCCGGTTAAGCTGCTCTGCCAGACCTCGCGGTATTGTTGTTTGACGGGTTCGGTCAACCAGCCAAATTTGCCATTGTCAGGGTCATATCTTGCGCCCATGTTGGTGAAAAACTCAAACAATCGGCGGCAATCGTCTTCTAGCAAGATTTTCTCGGCGTCTGGGCGAATCAAAAAATTCATATACGCGCTGGCGGCCTGCTGTTTCGGGTTGTTTTTCAGCTCGCGCAAAAACGTGCCAGGGTGCGGCGAGTTGATGATGGCGAGTTTTTTACTCAAATGCGGCACCTGGTTAACCAAATTCCAAGCCACTGCGCCGCCCCAATCGTGGGCAACTAGGCATTCCAATTGATTTCCAGAATTTGCAGTTTCAATGGCGATCAAAGCGGCAATATCTTGAATCAAAAATTTAGGTCGGTAAGCGCTCACTTCGGATGGAGCGCTTGATTTTTCGAAACCTCGCAAGTTAGGGGCTACACAACGGTAACCGCCATTTTCTTCTTTTGCAAAGTGTTCCAGCAGCTCGTCATATACAAAAGCGGCTTCTGGGAAACCGTGCAGAAACATCAAAACTGGTCGACCACGCGTGCCGGTGGCGCGGCAGCTCAGTGTGATTTCATGCGGAAGGGGTTGTTGGTAATGCTGGATCATGTTGCGTATTTTGATCTTCATGCGCCCATTGCCATAGCAAATGCGCGACTTCGTCGACGCCTTTTTTCTTCAAAGCTGAAAACAATCGCACTTCGCCGCCACCAGCTTGAATTTTCATGATCGACAGCGCTTTGGCAGCCTCGGTTTTGTTGAGTTTGTCGGCTTTGGTCAAAACGACCAAAAACTTCAGCCCTTCTTCGATGCGTGGGCGAATCACTTCCAGCAAAATCTCGTCCAACTCGGTGATGCCGTGGCGCGGATCGCACATCAGCACGATGGCTTTGAGGTTTTCACGGGTGATGAGGTAGTTTGCCATCACGCGCTGCCAGCGCAGCTTGTCGGTTTTGGGCACAGCCGCGTAGCCATAGCCCGGCAAATCGGCCAATATGGCGTCTGTTACACCCTGTTTACCCAATGAAAAGAGGTTGATGCTTTGGGTGCGCCCCGGTTTTTTTGAGGCAAAAGCCAGCCGGTGCTGCTGCGTCAAGGTGTTGATGCAGGTCGATTTTCCCGCATTTGAACGGCCCACAAAGGCAAATTCTGGCAAATTTAGCGCTGGTAAAAAGTCTAGCGAAGGTGCGGTGGTCAAAAATTTGGCCGTGTGCATCCAGCCCATGGCGATTTTGTGAGCGGCAGCGGTTTCTGCAGATAGTGTGGGGGTGATTGACATACACCTCTATCATAGGGCTCTATTATTGTAGAATCATGGGTTGATAGAACTTAATTTACCCTCCTGAATATGAAGCCCACTATGCCATCGTTCCTTTCTGTTGTTGCTGTTTTTGTATTGGCAGCAAGCTCAGTTTTTTCTTATGCCGCCACCGATGCTGCAAAGCCTGCAGCAAAAGCAGAAGCAAAGGTTGAAGTCAAAGTCAGTAAACCTGATCTCGTTCTAGGTGCAGCTAAATACGAAGCAGTTTGCCTGGCTTGCCACGGCGTAGATGGCAATTCCGGTGCCCCAGTCAATCCTAAATTGGCACAACAGCATCCTGAGTATTTGCTCAAACAATTGCAAGAATTTAAATCTGGCAAGCGCAACAATGCGGTTATGAAAGGTTTTGCTAGCACCTTGAGTGACGATGACATGCGAAATATTGCTTACTGGGCTGCTTCCAAAAACGTCAAGCCTGGTTTCGCAAAAGACAAAGAATTGGTCGCCTTGGGTGAAAAAATTTACCGTGGTGGCATCAGCGACCGTCAAATCCCTGCATGTGCCAGTTGCCACAGCCCGTCTGGAGCAGGTTTACCCGCGCAATATCCGCGTTTGAGTGGGCAACATGCTGAGTACACAGGTGCTCAGTTGACAGCATTTAGAGATGGCGTTCGTAAAAATAACTTGCAAATGACGCAAGTGTCAGCCAAATTGAATGACCGAGAAATCAAAGCCGTCTCTGACTACATTGCAGGATTGCGTTGATTAAAATGTCGAGATCATAAATTTCGTCACTAATCGACAGAACAATTTACGGAACTTATCGTAGCGATTTTTACCTAATCTATATCTTTTTTATCCTTTCAAAGGGCGGGTTATCTCAAGGTGGCTCGCCCTTATTGATTTAAATAATTCAAAATACTTCGATACTTAAATGACAGTTTCAACACACGGCTTACGCTTAAAAAAAGGCTCACATGCGCTACGCATGGCTGTGGAGTTGCTGTCTTCCATGCGGTTTTCAATTTCACTGTTGACCGTGATTTGTATCGCTTCCATCATTGGTACTGTTCTGAAGCAAAACGAGCCAATCAACAATTACATCAACCAATTCGGACCGTTTTGGGCACAAGTATTCGGCTCTGCTAGTTTGACTTCGGTATACAGCGCATGGTGGTTCATGCTGATTTTGGCTTTTTTGGTCATCAGCACCAGTTTGTGCGTATCACGCAATATTCCCAAAATCATGGCCGATTGGAAGGTTTACAAAGAAGGTATCCGCGAACAAAGTCTCAAGGCCTTTGGCCATACGGCACAGTCGACATTAAGCGAGACTCCGAACGAAGCAGCGCAGCGCATAAGCCAGATGCTGGCTAGCGGCGGTTGGAAGGTGAAACTTCAAGAACGCAACAATGGTTGGATGGTGGCAGCCAGAGCTGGCCGTGTGAATAAGCTCGGCTATATCGCAGCGCACAGCGCTATTGTGCTGGTTTGTATTGGCGGACTCTTGGATGGTGATTTGATCGTGAAAGCGCAAATGCTGTGGAGCGGCAAATCAGCGTACAGCGGTGGTGGTTTGATTTCAGACGTGAAGCCGGAGCACCGCCTGAGCACCAGCAACCCCACATTTCGCGCAAATATTTTGGTTGCCGAGGGTGCCCGATCAAGTACCGCTATTCTGAACCAAGGCAGTGGTGTACTGATTCAAGATTTACCTTTTTCGATTGAGCTCAAAAAATTTGTGGTGGAGCATTATTCCACAGGCATGCCCAAGTTGTTTGCCAGCGATATTGTGATTCATGACAAAGAAACCGGCGAAAAAAAATCAGCCCGCGTAGAAGTCAATCACCCTGTCAACTACAAAGGTGTTGAGATTTACCAATCGAGTTTTGATGACGGCGGCTCCACAGTCAAACTCAAATCGGTACCGCTTTCAAATAATGCGAAACCTTTTGAAGTAGAGGGTGTCATTGGTAACTCAACCCAATTGCTGAGTGGCAAAAACGACAAGCTAACTTTAGAATTTGCAGCACTGCGCGTTTTGAATGTGGAGAATTTTGGCAAAGAGGGTGCCGGACAAAACGGCTCTGCAGTAGACGT
This sequence comes from Polaromonas sp., assembly GCA_031390045.1. GTDB lineage: Bacteria > Pseudomonadota > Gammaproteobacteria > Burkholderiales > Burkholderiaceae_C > Aalborgiella. Next base: position 17,472 of record JANMTB010000074.1, on the reverse strand, counting down.
ACGAAAAGTCGATTTGCGCGCATCTATTGACTCCAAGCTAGGCGCAGCCAATAAAACCAAAATCAACAAAGAATTGCGCAACGTGGGTCCAAGCATCACCTACAAATTACGCGATGCATCCGGCCAAGCCAAAGAATTTCACAATTACATGCTGCCCGTCAAGATGGGCGATGCCGACACTGATTTACCTGTATTTTTGCTAGGTATGCGTGATAATCCTGTGGATGGGTTTCGATACTTGCGCATCCCTGCCGATGACAAAGGCGGTATGGATGAGTTTTTACGTTTGCGTGCTGCTTTGTTAGACCCGTTCAAGCGTGATATGGCCGTTGCCAAATATTCCCAAAAAGCTGCTGGGCCAGATCGCCCGCAGATGGCGCAGCAATTGGCCCTATCAGCTTCTAAAGCCATGAGTTTGTTTGCAGGCACAGCCAATTCAGAAGCCCTGGTTGGTTCGGCGGTTGCGCCTCCCGTCGTGACTGAGCAGACAATTGCTGGTCTGCAAGCAGTGGCCGATTTCATAGAAAAAAACGTACCTGAGGCAGAGCGTGAAAAAGCCAGCGAGGTGTTGATTCGCATTTTGAACGGTACATTGCTTGAGTTGGTGCAAATCACGCGTTCTGAAGCTGGTTTGAAGCCTTTAGAGCTGGATGAGAGAGCGCAAGCTTATATGATGCAAGCGGTGTTATCTCTCAGTGACGCCACGATTTATCCTGCGCCCATGGCGTTCATGTTGAAAGACTTTACCCAAGTGCAGGCCAGCGTTTTTCAAGTCGCTCGCACGCCGGGTAAAAATATCGTTTATTTAGGTTGTTTTTTCCTTATTTTGGGTGTGTTTGCGATGCTTTATATTCGTGAGCGCCGCGTTTGGGTGTGGTTAACGCCAGATGGTCAGCAAACGAAAGCCAGTATGGCCTTGTCCACCAACCGCAAAACCATGGATGGTGACAATGAGTTCGGTCATTTGACAGAAAAATTGATTGGTGTACAACCGAACGTACGACAAATTTCAAGGGAGTCTTGATGAATACAACGACGATAAAAACACCTAGCTTGAGCTTGGACGAAGGCTATTTTGCGCAACGTAATCGCTGGGATTGGCTGTTTGCGGCGCTGGTAATCGCAGGCGGAATCTTTGCTTTTACACGTTACGGTGTTTATATGGATGGCTACGAAAAAGGCATTTTGCTAACTGCCATACCGTTCACCATTTGGCTAGGCTGGTTCTGGCGTTCCTTACAAGTTTTGATGGTGACGGTGACGGCCTTTTCGCTCTTGGGTATTTGGTCGTACCAAGCCCCTGCTGAATTGGGTGGTGCAACACTAGCCAGAGCTGAATCTGTATTTTGGCTCAAGTACTTTTTATCTAGCCAATCCGCTATTTTGTGGATGAGCGTGCTGTTTTTCATGAGTACGATTTTTTATTGGTTGGGTGTTCCCGATACCAAGCAAAGTACAGCGATGGAAATGATTGGTTCGCGCATGGCTTGGGTGGCTGTGACGATGGCTCTGATAGGCACCATGGTGCGCTGGTATGAGAGCTACTTGTTGGGCGCGGATATCGGGCATATTCCGGTCAGTAATTTGTACGAAGTATTTGTTTTGTTCAGTTGGATGACCGCATTGTTCTATTTGTATTTTGAAATGCAATACAAAACGCGTTCTATGGGCGCTTTTGTGATGTTGGTGGTTAGCGCGTCAGTTGGCTTTTTGCTCTGGTACACACTTGTTCGCGGGGCGCATGAAATTCAACCACTCGTACCAGCGCTAAAAAGCTGGTGGATGAAAATCCATGTGCCTGCCAATTTTGTCGGTTACGGCATGTTTGCACTGTCCGCCATGCTAGCTTTTGGTTATTTAATCAAACAGCAAGCTAATGAAACACGCTGGTACAAAATGACACCTTTGTTGTTGCTAGGCATCATTCTTTGTTTTATGCCACTGGTATTTCGTAAGTCATCGGCGGCAGCTGGCGGAAGCTATTGGCTAGGTTATATGGCGATATCTGCTGTGATCGTGGGTGGTATTTTGTTTGGCAGAAAACGTATTGCTGCCAAATTACCCAGCTTTGAGCTTTTAGACGACGTGATGTACAAAGCCATCGCCGTAGGCTTTGCGTTCTTTACCATTGCGACAATTCTGGGTGCCCTTTGGGCGGCAGAGGCATGGGGTGGCTACTGGAGCTGGGACCCAAAAGAGACTTGGGCATTGATTGTTTGGCTTAACTATGCTGCATGGCTACACATGCGCCTGATGAAGGGTTTGCGAGGCACGGTGGCGGCTTGGTGGGCGTTGGCTGGTTTAGCAATAACAAGTTTCGCCTTCTTGGGTGTAAACATGTTTTTGAGCGGTTTGCACAGTTACGGTACCTTGTGATGTTGTGACAATCGATTTAAAAAGGGCTCTATGAGCCCTTTTTTGCCCCTCCATGAGCGTGAACCTCTGCGCTGTGATTGAATCTATGTAAGAAGTAGCTGCGTATATAGACTACTCAGTATTGATAAGGAACTTAATATGTTGATCAAAACGCACAACGACGGTTTTAACCATTTAATCGGCAGTGAAATCACGCCACAAGGTATCTACACGGGTCGCCGCTACATGATGAAGCTCATGGCTGGTGGCGTGGCTGGTGCAGCAATGGCTAGTTGGGCTTCGCGCGATGCACTAGCCATGACGCCAAAGCCTGGAAAACTCGCCGCTCTGGCCAGCACACCATCCAAAATCGCTGGCGGGATGGCTATCGACAAGCTGACCGACTACAAAGACGCCAGCACCTACAACAACTTTTACGAGTTTGGCACCGACAAAGCCGACCCTGCCAAAAACGCGAACACTTTGAAAACCGCGCCGTGGACGGTGGAAATTGAAGGTTTGGTGAAAAAACCGGCCAAATACGCGCTAGAGGATTTAATCAAGCTCAGCGCCCAAGAAGAGCGCATTTACCGCCTGCGCTGCGTAGAAGGCTGGTCGATGGTGATTCCATGGGTCGGTTACTCACTGGCTGAGTTGATCAAAAAGGTCGAACCACTGAGCAACGCCAAGTATGTCGAATTTGTGACGCTGGCCGACAACAAAACCATGCCAGGCTTAGGCTCTCGCGTGCTTGATTGGCCCTATGTGGAAGGTTTGCGCATGGACGAAGCCATGAATCCGCTCACCTTGCTCAGCTTCGGGATGTACGGCGAAGTGCTGCCTAACCAAAGCGGCGCACCTGTGCGCTTGGTTGTGCCCTGGAAATATGGCTTTAAAAGTGGGAAAAGCTTGGTCAAAATCCGTTTCACCGAGAAACAGCCTGCGACTGCGTGGAACAAAGCCGCCGCCAGCGAGTACGGCTTTTATTCCAACGTCAACCCCACCGTTGACCATCCGCGCTGGAGCCAAGCGACTGAGCGGCGCATTGGCGAAGAGGGCGGCTTGTTTGCTAAAAAGCGCAAAACCGAGATGTTCAATGGCTATGAGGCGCAGGTTGCATCAATGTATGCTGGTATGGATTTGAAAAAGAACTTTTAAATTCGACAATTAAATGCGTCGATTGTTACTTAAACCAGTGGCTAAGCCACTGGTTTTCCTGTTGTGCCTGATACCGTTTGCTTGGCTAGTTTTTCGGGTTTTCACGCAAGACTTGGGCGCTAACCCACAAGAGGCACTGATTCGCGCCACGGGTGATTGGACGCTGCGGTTTTTATGTATCGTTTTGGCGGTTACGCCGCTTAGAACCATCAGTAATACCCCGCAATTAGCGCGTTTTAGACGCATGCTGGGGCTGTTTGTTTACTTTTACGTTGTGATCCATTTGCTCAGCTACAGCTGGTTTGACATGGGTTTTGACGTGGCCGATATTGCCAAAGACATCTACAAACGACCCTTCATTTTGGTTGGATTTGCCGCTTTTGTGTTACTCACGCCACTGGCGCTCACCTCGTTTAACCGCGCCATCAAAACCCTAGGTGCAAAACGCTGGCAGCTGTTGCACAAGCTGGTTTACGTTATTGCAGGCTTGGGTATCTTGCATTTTTTTTGGATGCGATCAGGTAAAAACGACTTCAATGAAGTATTTGTATACGCAGCCATCCTTGGCGTGCTGCTGGGTTGGCGCGTCGTGCAGTGGATCAAGAAAAAGCGGAAAATTTCTGCAAAATACGCTTAAAAGCACAAAAAAGGCAATAAATATGCGTCTAGCCAGTGTATTTGTTGCCTAATTAGCTATTAAAAGTATAGCAAATTGGGTGACGTTGCACTACCTACTTCGCTCCGATTTTTATCTCTTTGGCGTTGCAAGTTTGATGATGTTTTTCACATCAGCAGCTTGCCCCACATGCCAGCAAGCTTCGATCAGTTGATTAGTTTGTGATGCACCCAAAATAGGATCACTCAAGCCGTGAAACTTAGCTTCTAACAAACTCGTGGTCATCGGGTTTTGCAGCGAGCCAATCGCGTGCTCTACAAAAATATGCACGCGACGGCCATCGGTCAAAACAGCGGTCACGTCGGCACTGGCTTCGTCAATCGAATCGTCGACCACAGCAACCACTTTTCGGCGCAGGGCGACCATGTCAGCTCTGTTCACGAAAGCGTCGTGGTACTCGTCTTCGGTCGCTTGGCCGACCATCAAACCTGCCGCACAGCCGTGATACACGCTGAATTTGGCTTGCAGGCCGTCTTGCGGCTCTTTTTTGCCAGTTAATTCGAGCACCAATGAGTGTACTTTGAGCTCAATCCGCTCGATTTGCTCAGGTGCCACGCCCTGCGCACGCAGTTGCGAGCAAGCGTCTATGCTGGGGTGAATCACGATGCCGCAGGCGAAGGGCTTGTAGCTGTTGAACGAGATTTCAAAGCGCTCACCCAGTTCGCCGGTGATTTCAGACCAGTCGTTCTTCGTAGAGACGGTTTGCATCATGCCCCGCGGTGCTTCTAGCGCTTTGGCGCTGGCGGTGAAGCCGTGCTTTGCCAAAAGTGCCGACATCAAGCCAGCCCGAGCTGCACCGCCAGGGTGAAACGGCTTGGTCATGGTGCCAAACTGCTCGCGCATGCCGATGGGCTGCGATGCCGCAATGCCCAGCGCCATGGCAGTTTGTGCCGTATCCAGCTTCAAAAGCCGCGCACAGGCTGCTGCCGCGCCCAGCGTGCCGGTAGAGCCTGTGATGTGCCAGCCACGGTCGTAATGCTCAGGGTACATGGCGTTGCCGACGCGGCATGCCACGTCGATGCCGATGATCAAGGCATCGATCACTTCACGGCCTGAGTTGCCTGTATGTTCAGCCAGTGCCAAGACGGCTGAGGCGACGGGGCCGGCGGGGTGGATGATGGTTTTGAGGTGGGTGTCGTCAAAATCAAAGGTGTGCGAGGTGATGCCGTTGACCAGAGCCGCGTTCGCCATGTCCAACTTGTCCGCACGACCCAGCACGCTCGCTTGTGCGGCGGGTTGCAGAATGTTGGCAGCGGCGATGGCGGCATCGGCGGCTTCGTGGTTGGCAGCGCCAACGGCGCAGCCCAGCCAGTTCATGAAGGTGCGATGCGCTTCGTGGTCAACGGCGTCGCTCCAACCTTTTGAAGGGTGGGTGGCGACGAATTTAGCCAGGATTTGGGTGATGGGGGGAGCGTTGTGGTCTGCAGAGACTTGAGTGTTGCGTGCCATAGTGGTTTGATGCGGTGAATGTAGGAATATAGAAAAAGTAAAATGCAGGAATTATTTGCTATAAAAATAATAGATGACTAGGCAATAAATACGCCGGCTTGAGGCTAAAAAATACTCGAATAATGGGTTTTGAGTGAATTCTGCCTAAATTCTGAGGATGAATCAGCTGTCCAGCTCAATCTTGCGATCTTTCGCCAGCTTGGTCCAACGAGCGATGTCTTTTTTGACGAACTCACCGAATTGTTCGGGCGTCATCACGATAGGCTCAATCGCCTCAATCGACAGTTTTTCGCGCAAATCGGGCGCTTTGAGGACGGTGGCCAGTGTCTCGCTGAGGGTTTTGACGATGGCAGCAGGCATGTTGGCAGGCCCAACCACGCCGTACCACTGCTGTGCGTCAAAGCCTTTGTAGCCAGATTCGTCCAGCGTTGGCAGGTCTTTGAATTGCGAATGCCGCGTCAAACCCGTCACCGCCAGTGGGCGCACACGGCCAGAGCGAATGTGCGGCAAAGCTGCCGCCAACCCCGGAAACATGGCCTGCGTTTGCCCGCCAATGATGTCTGTAAACGCTGGCGCAATGCCGCGGTATGGAATATGCACCATGAATGAGTCGATTTGTTGCTTGAACAGCTCCATCGTCAAGTGGGTGAGCGAGCCTTGGCCGGCTGAGCCGTAGCTCAACTTGCCGGGGTTCTTTTTGACGTATTCAACGAACTCTTTGACGGTTTTGACGGGTAGGGCGCTGTTGACGACCAGCACATTTGGCGTCGCGCCAATCATGCCGATGGGGGTGAAATCTTTCACCGCGTCGTAGGGTAATTTACGCGTTGCTGGGCTGGTGCCGTGGGTGGCAACGTATGCTTGCAATAGCGTGTAGCCATCGGGTGCAGCGCGGGCTGTGGCTTGGCAAGCAATCACGCCGCCGCCGCCGGCTTGGTTGTCAACTACGAAGCTTTGTTTGAGCAAGTTGCCCCAGCGCTCGGTCAGGGTGCGTCCCACCATGTCACTGCCGCCGCCGGCGGAGACGGGCACGATGTAGCGGATGGTTTTGTTGGGGTAGGCCGTTTGGGCGAAAACTGCAGCAGGAGCCAAGGCTAATGCGGGCGCAGTTTGTAGGGCTTGGAGGAGTAGGCGACGTTTCATACCGCCATTCTATAGATTTCTCGCCTAATTGGTAAGCGTACTTACCAGAACTTCGCCGCGAATTTGATCAGCCGTGGTTTCACGCTGGCGAATCAGGTGTGCTTTGTCACCATCCACCAATATCTCAGCCGCACGGCCACGGGTGTTGTAGTTGCTGGCCATGCTCATGCAATAGGCGCCGGCGGACAGGACCGCGAGCAAATCGCCTTGTTTGACGTTCAAAGCACGGTCGCGGCCAATCCAGTCACCGCTTTCGCAAACGGGGCCTACAACGTCATAAACAGTGCTATTTTTGGCATTAGCCGTCGTATTTATTGCCTTAGAAGCTACATTAATAATAGCATGATAAGCTTGGTACATAGCAGGACGGGGCAGGTCGTTCATGGCCGCGTCGATGATGCAGAAGTTCTTTTGCTCACCGGGCTTGAGGTACAGCACCTCCGTGATGCAGATGCCCGCGTTGCCGACGAGGGAGCGCCCTGGCTCTATCATCAGCTGTCGTTGTCCAAAGCCGCGCACGTCTAATTTGACTAAGATTTTGTGCCATAAATCGTCTGCTTTAGGCGGCGTGTCGCCGTTGTAGTTGATGCCCAAACCACCGCCAAAATCGAGGTGGTGGATAGGAATGCCTGCCGTTTCTATGCTTTCGACCAAGTCCAACATGCGGTCTACCGCGTCTAAATAAGGGCTTTCCAGCACGATTTGTGAGCCAATATGGCAGTCAATCCCCACGACTTTGAGGCCGGGCAGGGCAGCTGCGCGCTGGTAAGTTGCCACTGTTCGGTCGTGCGCCACGCCAAATTTGCTGCCTTTGAGGCCGGTAGAAATATAGGGATGCGTTTGAGGATCTACATTCGGGTTCACGCGCAAGCTGATATTTGCTGTTTTCCCGACGGAGAGTGCAACTTCACTCAAAACCTCTAATTCGGCTTCGCTTTCCACGTTAAAACAACCCACCCCAGCTAGTAAAGCTTGTTTCATCTCTGCACGGGTTTTGCCTACGCCTGAAAAAATCACCAAAGCGGGGTCGACACCTGCCGCAATAACGCGGTCCAGCTCACCACCTGAAACGATGTCAAAACCGCAACCAGCATTGGCAAAAACCTGCAAAACGCCTAATGACGAGTTGGCTTTCATGGCGTAGTGAACGCGTGCGCTGCGCCCAGCAAAACCGCGTTGGTAAGCGGCCAAGGCGTCCAACATGGAAGCTTTTGAGTAAACGAACAATGGAGTGCCGTGTATAGCTGCTACATCGGCTGCGCGAAGGTTTTCGACGTGTAACTCGTTGTTTTTGTAGTGAACGTGCGGTTGGCCTGGCAGAGAATCGAGTTGCATGTTGGTTATTTGGCTGGAGCGGGGGGTGTTTGGGTTGTAGGGGCAGGAGTCGTGCTGGTCGCTGGGCTAGCAGGCTTCGTCAAGACATCACCTATGGTGCTGCGCTGCGCGGCTTCAGGCGTGTTGGGAATGTACAAGGAACCACGTTGGCCACAAGCGCTCAGTGAAAGTAGAACGCAAGCGCACAATATGGCAGTGTTAAGCGCGCTGGCTTTATTTTTGTTAGTATGCTTTGGATATGTATTTTTCATAGATTGAATCCTTATACCTAGTATTGTAATGACTGACCTAGAATTTTTAGACCGCGCTGAAAGTGCACTTAAAGCCATTGAAGCGCACTGCGACCGCATCAACGATGCGGGAGAAGCCGATATTGACAACCAACGCACGGGCGGCATGATCACCCTGACGTTTGAAAATAAAAGTCAAATCGTTGTGAATTTGCAAAAACCACTGCAAGAAATTTGGTTAGCAACCAAGCGTGGCGGTTACCACTACAAATTTGTTAATGGGCATTGGCAAGATACCAAAAACAGCGTTGAGTTCTTTGCTAATTTATCGGATTGCGCCAGTGAACAATCGCAAACACAGTTGGTTTTCTCTAGTTTTTAAACAAATCTAAGATTGATTTGCGCTCATCGGCATCCAAGGGCTTGGCTTCAAGTGCACGTAGCTCTTTGAGTTCTTTGAGCCGTGCTGCTTCTGCTGGGTCTAAGCTCATCGGATCGTTTATACCCAAGCTGCGAACGCCTGTTCCAACGAATTCGTTGTAGACCCAATCTCCGCTGCCTTTTGTCAAGCCTTCGGGCGGCGTCAAGGTCACCACAGGTACTCCTTGCAAAGCTTCCTTCATGAAGTTAATCCAGATCGGCAAACTCAAGCCACCACCTGTCTCTGCGTTGCTGCTGCCCAGTGGTTTGGGGTTGTCATATCCCATCCACACCACAGCTGCCAAGGTAGGATGAAAGCCGGCAAACCAAGCATCAATAGCATCGTTCGTCGTGCCTGTTTTACCAAAAATATCAGATCGACCCAATGCTGCCTTGGCTTTGGCAGCCGTACCAGCAGTTGTCACTTCTTGCAGCAAACTGTTCATCACAAAAGCGTTGCGAGCATCAATCACACGCATAGATTCGTTCAAAATAGGAGGCTTGGTCTCGACAATCACTGCGCCTTTTTGGTCGGTGATTTTGCGAATCAAAAAGGGATTGATGCGGTAGCCGCCGTTGGCAAATACAGAATACGCAATAGCCATTTGCATAGGCGTGGTTGAGCCAGCACCTAATGCCATGGTTAAATATGGCGGGTGGCGTTCGGCGTCAAAACCGAATTTTGTGATCCAGTCTTGCGTGTTTTGTGTCCCCACTTCTTTCAAAATACGTATAGAAATCATATTTTTAGACTTGGCTAAGCCCGTGCGCATGGTCATGGGCCCCGCAAATTTGCCGTCAAAGTTTTTCGGCTCCCACGGCTGACCGCCAGTGACCGATGCATCAAAAAACATAGGCGCATCGTTGATGACCGTACCTGGTGACAAACCCTTTTCAAGCGAGGCTGAATAGACAAATGGTTTGAAGCTGGAGCCTGGTTGCCGCCATGCCTGTGTCACGTGGTTAAACTTGTTTTTATCAAAATCAAAACCACCCACCAAGGCTTTGATAGCGCCATCGCGGGGATCTAAAGCGATGAATGCGCTTTCAACTTCGGGTAATTGGCTGATTTCCCACGTATTTTTTGGAGTTTTCACTACACGAATCAAGGCACCACGTCTGATTTTGGTGGTCGCAGGGGCTTTGTCTGACAAAGCTGATTGAGCTGGCTTCAAGCCATCGCCCGTGATCTCAATAGTCTCTGTGTTTTGACGAATTGCAATGATTTTCTTGGAAGTTGCTTCGATAACGACGGCTGCTTTTAAATCATCTGCATCAGGGTGTTCAGCCAATGCGACGTCGATTTCATCGTCAACATCGTCTTGCTTTTTAGGCAATTCAATGAATTTTTCAGGACCGCGGTAGGTATGACGTTTGTCGAAGTCCATCACCCCTTTGCGCAAGGCGCGATAGGCCGCTGTTTGGTCGCTGGCCTTGATGGTTGTGTAGACATTCAAGCCGCGTGTGTAAGTTTCGGTTCCGTACTGGGCAAATACCATTTGGCGGACTGTTTCAGCCACATATTCAGCATGTATTTTATTGCTGTCGCTGTCTGCTTTTAGCTTCAGAACTTCTTTGCTAGCCGCTTCAGCTTGCTCTTTGGTGATGAAGTCGTTCTCCAGCATGCGCTCAATGATATATAGCTGGCGCGTGCGAGCGCGATCTGGGTTAACAATCGGGTTGTAGGCAGAGGGCGCCTTGGGAAGCCCGGCCAACATGGCAGCTTCGGCGATGGTGATGTTTTTAAGGGGTTTGCCAAAATAGATTTCAGATGCTGTGGCAAAGCCATAGGCGCGCTGACCTAAAAAGATTTGGTTCATGTAAATTTCAAGAATCTGGTTTTTGGTAAGCAAACTTTCCAGCTTAAATGTCAGCAAAATTTCGTAAATCTTGCGGGTATAGGCTTTTTCAGACGATAAATAGACGTTTTTGGCCACTTGCATGGTGATGGTGGACGCACCTTGACTCTTGGCTTGGCCTAAATTGGCAATCGCCGCACGCAATATGCTTTTATAGTTGATGCCGCCATGTTCGTAAAAACGTGCGTCTTCAATCGCCAAAACAGCGTCTTTCATGACTTTTGGTATTTGGGCAATAGGCGTCAAATTTCTTAATTCTTCACCAAATTCACCAATTAACACGCCTTCTGAAGAGAAGATGCGCAAAGGCAATTTTGGGCGGTAATCTAGCAAATCTGACACATCAGGTAATTTGGGGAATGCAACAGCAAGGGCTACACCCACGATCAGTAAAATGGAAAATAAGGCAGCGCCAAGTGCTCCCAAACCCCAAAAAACGATGTTTTTAAGCCATGTCACCCAAGGCGGTGAATTGCTTTTGTAGGCTGTATTGTTTGAACTTGGGTAGTCGTTATCTTGCGAAATGGGCATAAAAGATTCTGGTTTAAAGGCAAATTAAATATCCACTTTAATTTCAACCGCCATCTATTGTATAAAACTGTCGCCAAAAATGCACAAGCAGTCAACAGGACTCGCTGTACTTATTTTTGCTTATACTTGAACTGATTATCGTAAGCTTATATCAGTCCTCGACTTTGATGCGGTTTAATTTGTTGGATTGTGGCTACAACTTCAATAGCAAACGTTCGAAAATACCTGAAATCAGGCAACTTACTGCTAGCATTGTCGCTACAAGGTGTATTTGCTGTAACAAATGACCATGATGAGGGTCGAACTTAAGCCAACATAAACGAACTTTGGAAATGAATTGAGTCTATTTGCATCATTAATTAATCGTCAACCTGCCCCGTTGTTAGGGTTGGATATTGGCTCGTCTGCCATCAAAATGGTGGAACTCGGCCAAAGCAAGCCCAACGAATGGGTGCTGCAAAAGTGCGCCATAGAGCCTTTGGATCATGGCTGGATCGTTGACGGAACCATTGAGAATTTCGATGAAGTGTTAGGTGCAATAAAACGTTTGCTTAAAAAAACGGGTACCAAAACCAAAAATGTCGCCATGGCGTTGCCGCCTTCTACAGTTATTACCAAGAAAATGATCGTTCCCGCTGGTTTAAGTGACCAAGAGCTGGAAGCGCAAGTAGAAGCCGAAGCAAATCAATACATTCCATTTGCACTTGAAGAGGCAAGCTTAGATTTTTGTGTGGTTGGTCCTGCCGCCAATTCTCAAGGCGATGTGGAAGTGCTCATTGCCGCTACGCGGAAAGAAAAAGTCGACGATCGCACGGCTTTGGCAGACGCAGCTGGATTAAAACTTACCATCATGGATGTTGAATCTTATGCTGGTCGTTTGGCTTTAAGTCGTTTGATTGAGCAGCTGCCCAACAAAGGTGTCAACACGACTGTTGCACTGTTTGAGATTGGCTCGCAAGCAACCAGTATGCAAGTGTTGCGTGACGATAAAGTGTTGTATGACCGCGAGCAGCCATTTGGTTCTGCGCAACTATTAAAACTGATTGTTCGGCAATATGGCTTGACGATGGAGGAGGCAGTCATCAAGCGTCGCAATGCAGATTTGCCAGACGATTACGCTGCCACTGTGCTTGACCCTTTTGTCACCAATGTGAGTAACGAAATCGGGCGTGCACTGCAGTTTTTCTTCACAAGCACCCAACACAGCAGCCTGGATTACATCATGCTGTCTGGCGAAGCAGGTATTTTCGGTGGCTTATCAAAAGCTGTGACTGCACAAACAACTTTTCCATGTGCAGTCATTAACCCATTCGAAGCGATGCAAATTGACGAACGCGTGCGTGAGAAGAAACTACGCATGGAAGCGCCTGCTTACATGACGGCATGTGGTTTGGCGATGCGGAGGTTTCAAAAATGATTTTGATCAACCTGTTGCCTCATCGCGAAGCCGCTAAGCTTAAACGTCGTGAAACATTTTTTGTCTCATTAGCCGCCTCTGCACTGCTGGGTGGTTTATTGGCAGGCTTGATTTTTGTTTGGTATCAAATACAAATTACAGAGCAGCAAGCAAGAAACACATTGCTGCGCACTGAAAACCAGCGTTTAGACGTCCAAATCAAGGATGTGGCGGCTTTAGAGAAAGAAATTTCAGGCTTGAGATCACGCCAAGAAGCTGTGGAAAATTTACAAACCGAGCGTAATTTGCCGGTGCATTTACTCAACGAAATTGTAAAGCAAGTGCCAGACGGTGTTTTTATCAAGAATATGAAACAAGATGGTGCTTTAGTTTCGCTGACGGGAGCGGCACAGTCGAATGAGCGTGTAGCAGAGTTTTTACGCAACTTGTCCAGTGAAAACCCATTCGTTACCAAGCCAGAATTGGTTGAAATTGTTGCTGGAACGACGGCATTGACACCCAAAGAGCAGCGACGAGTCTCTAATTTTGTGGTTAGTGTGCAGCTGAAGAAAATAGCAGAAGATAAAAAAGCAGCTGTTCCAGTTAAATCACAAACGCCTGCTACAACACCTGCTGTGCCTGTCACAGCACCAGCAGCCAAAACGGCAAAATCTTAACTAACAATACTATGGCTCCTAAAGCATCAAAAAGTATAGATTTTGCCCAAATTGGCAGATCTATTTCCAGCCAATTTCAAGGCTTGAACAAAGACGATCCTGGTTCATGGCCGGCTTTTCCGCGGTATTTTGCGTTTGCTGCTGCAGCCTTGGCGGTGTTGGGTCTATTGTGGTACTTCTGGTTGAGCGGCTCAAGCGAAGAACTCGTCGCTGAAGAAGGCAAAGAAATAGCCCTGCGCACAGAATACAAAACTAAGCTTGCAAAAGCGGTCAATTTAGAAGCTTTAAAGAAGCAGCGGGAACAGGTTTTGCAATACGTTACTCAACTCGAGAAACAATTGCCAAGTAGGGCTGAGATGGATGCTTTGTTGTCAGACATCAACCAAGCTGGCTTGGGGCGCAGCTTGCAGTTCGAATTGTTCAGACCTGGGCAAGTTAATGTCAAAGAGTTTTATGCTGAACTGCCAATTGCAGTAAAAGTGACAGGGCGTTATCACGACATTGGTTCATTTGTGGCAGATGTAGCTAATTTATCTCGAATTGTGACTTTGAATAATTTGAATATTTCACCCGTAGCTGGTAAAGATGGAACGCTGGCGATGGAGTCTACAGCTAAGACCTTTAGGTATTTAGATGCAGACGAAATTGCTGATCAGCGCAAAGCTAAAGAAAAAGCTGCGGGGGTGAAGAAATGAGTTTGAACCTCATGAGCTTTGCATCTAGAGTTTTGGTGCTGTTGACGTTGCCTAGCACGATTATGTTGACGGGCTGTTTTGGTGGTAAAGATGCAGATTTGCAGCAATGGATGGTTGAGCAAAAAGGAAATACACCGTCAAGAATAACTCCTGTCGCTGAGCCTAAAAAATTTAAACCACAAGGCTATACACAAGAATCTGCTATGGAGCCGTTCAATAACCAAAAGTTACTACAAGCTTTACGCAAAGATTCTTCACAATCAGCTGCAAATTTGGCTTTGATTTCGCCTGAATTGGCACGAAGAAAAGAAGTACTTGAGAGCTTCCCACTCGATACAGTTTCTATGGTGGGTACACTGAATAAGAAAAATACCTTGGTTGCTTTATTGCGCGTTGATAAATTATTGTATCAAGTTAAAGTTGGCAATTACGTCGGTCAAAATTATGGCCGTATTACGAAAATATCTGATTCGGAAATAGTGCTTCGAGAAATTGCGCAAGATGCTTCTGGTGAATGGATTGAACGAAAAGTGGACTTGCGACTGCAAGCGAAAGACAAATGAAATACACACAAATACCCATAATTCAATCAATGCAACATATTCAGATTAAAAAGCAGTCTTTACGTCGAAAAAGCACTTTGCATCAAGCTATGGCTAAAACTTCTGCCGCGTTGCTGCTGATGTTTGCAACCATGGGTGTATTGGCTCAAAACGTTATCGAGTCTGTCACAACGTCTACGCAATCTGGTGTTGAGGTTGTTAAGATTGAAATGAATCAAGCTTTGGCTGCGCCACCAGTAGGTTTTTCGATCCAAACACCTGCACGTGTAGTGCTTGATCTACCCAATGTGGGAAGTGGTTCTACGCAATCTGCCATCGCTATTAACCAAGGTAATGTTAGATCAGCCAACGTCATCCAGGCAGGTGATAAAACCCGCGTGGTGTTGAACTTGAAGCAGTCAGTCACTTACAAAACTCAGATTTCTGGTAAATCATTGTTGGTATTTTTGGATCCAGTTGCTGCTTCTGCGACTGATAAAGCTGTTGCAGCATTTGCGGAAAATCTCAACACCGCAACCTTAGCTTTGAAGGATGTTGATTTCCGTCGTGGTACAGATAATTCAGGCCGTATTGTTGTTGACTTGGCAAATAACCAAGTGGGCGTGGATATTCGCACACAAGGTCAAAATTTGGTCGTAGAGTTCTTGAAGACTAGTATGCCGGAAGGCTTACGTAGGCGCTTAGATGTTACTGATTTTGGTACTCCTGTGCAAGCAATATCAACTTTCCAAACGGGTGATCGTGTACGCATGGTGATTGAGCCGAAAGGTGCTTGGGAGCATTCAGCCTACCAAAGTGACAACCAGTTTGTCATCGAAGTACGCGCCCTAAAAGTTGATCCTGCCAAATTAACACAAGGCGTTGGATTCAATGGTGAAAAGTTATCACTAAATTTCCAAAACATTGAGATTCGCTCGTTGCTGCAGGTGATTGCTGACTTTACGAATTTCAATATCATTACTTCTGATTCAGTTGCTGGCGCAGTGACTTTGCGTTTGAAAGATGTACCTTGGGACCAAGCCTTAGATATTATTTTGCAAGCCAAAGGTTTGGGAATGCGTAAGTCGGGTAATGTACTTTGGATTGCGCCCAAAGATGAGTTGGCAGCAAAAGAGAAGCAAGATTTTGAAGCCAAAGCCTCAATTCAAAATATTGAACCGTTAAAGACACAATCTTTTCAGCTCAATTACACCAAAGCAGCCGAGATCGCACTTCAAATTCAACCTAGCGGTAGCGGAACAGCAGCAAATGCTCGTGGCTTGTTATCTGCACGCGGCAGCGTAATTTCAGAGCCACGTACCAATCAGTTATTTGTAACGGATATTCCTTCTAAACTAGAGCAGGTGCAAGAATTAATATCGAAACTAGACATTGCAATTCGCCAAGTTTTGATTGAGGCCCGAATCGTTGAAGCAGAAGATACTTTTGGTAAATCTTTGGGAGTCAAATGGGGCGGAAGTGATCTGACGGGTATTCGTGGTGGTCAAGCGGGGACACAAATTACTAACGGTGTAAACGGCGGTAATCGTTTGGCATTCGGGCCAAGTTATAACGCTGTCTCTGGGATCACTGGTGAAACAGCTGGCGGTTCTGGTGGCGGACAAATGTTAAGTTTAGGGGCAACTGGTTTAGGTGGTTTTAGTCCAGCAAGTCTAGGGGTTTCGTTATTTAGCAGTGTAGCTGGACGGTTTTTGACACTAGAACTATCGGCACTTGAAAACGATGGAAAAGGTAAAGTTGTAGCGAGTCCACGTATCGTGACTGCAGATCAAACCAAGGCGCTAATTGAGCAAGGTACCGAATACCCGTATCAAGTTACGGCTCCGAATGGTGGAACAACCTTGGCATTCCGTAAAGCTTCGCTGAAACTTGAAGTAACGCCACAAATAACACCCGAAGGAAACATTATCCTGGATCTGGATATCAATAAAGATAGTCGCGGAGAAGTATTGTTGGGCACGGTAGCTATTAATACTAAGCACATTAAAACCAATGTATTGGTTGAAAATGGAGGGACTGTTGTCATCGGTGGAATTTTCATATTGGAAGAAACGGATGGTGAAACAAAGGTTCCTATTTTGGGCGATGTTCCATTGCTGGGTAATTTGTTTAAGACTAAAACAAAAAACTCTTCCAAACGCGAGCTCCTAGTTTTCATTACACCTAAAATGATCACAGACCGAATTTCTGCTCGGTAAGTGTGTGATTTGTAGTGTTACGGATTGCACTTGTAGGACTCCCCGGTTCTGGTAAATCGACCATAGGGCGTCAGCTTGCCAGACGCTTGGGTCTTGTTTCAATCGATACTGATCATGTGATTGAGCAACGGCTTGGCTGCTCTATTCGCGAATACTTCGAGCGCGATGGCGAGGATAGCTTTCGAGATGTTGAAGAATCAGTCATTGACGATTTGACACAAACTCACCACGGTATTCTCTCTACAGGTGGCGGCAGTGTTTTGCGTTTGGCGAATCGCGAGCATTTGCATTCGCGTTGCCATGTGGTGTATTTGCGCTCGTCCCCTGAAGAGATTTTCCGACGCTTACGACATGATTTGAATCGACCTTTGTTGCAAGTAGAGGACCCACTGACACGGCTTCGTGATTTATATGCCATTCGCGATCCGTTGTATCGCGAAACAGCACATTTCGTTGTTGAAACGGGTCGTCCTTCTGTAGCTAATTTGCTCAACATGGTCGTTATGCAATTAGAGCTTGCTGGTGTGCTTTCTCCTCATTCGCTCCCACACTAAATTTTCAAATCTTGATTGACTTAAAATTGTGCGATGACTTCTAGCGCAAACACTTCTGCTCAAGCCCCTGAAATCGTCCGTATTGAGTTCGCTGAACGCAGCTACAACATACATATTGGCACTTCCTTGTTGGATGATGCTGATATTTTCCAAGATCTCCCCAAAGCCAGTGTTGCCGTCATCGTCAGCAACACCACCATTGCGCCTATCTACGCTGAGCGTTTGCAAGCATC